>JAZUJI010000176.1:0-9356 GCA_045642685.1 Acutalibacteraceae bacterium
GGCATAGGTGGCGTTGCCGTCACGCAGGAAGCGATAACAAACCGTGATTTCATCCCGATACGCCGAATCCGGCGCATACAGCAGCTTGCCATCGCTTTTTTCGCAGGGCGTAATGACAAAATGTGCACCGACCCGGTGGAATGGCTCGTTTTCACCCTTCTTGGCGGCATGAATCCGGCAGACCGCATCGCCGTTTTGAACCACGGCAGCCATTGCCTGTAATCCGCGACGCTGGCCGAAAGCGGCGACCACGCCGCTCAAATCTGCCTTTTGACCGTAATCGCTGCCGTAAACGGCAATATCCAGCGGAGCAAGCTCTTCTTCCGCTGCCGTTTCGATCAATGCACCGCTTCCGTCCGGCACCAGCAGGAAGTCACCGTCCTTGGCGTTCGGCGTTGCACCGAAGTACTGCAGAAAGCCGATATCAACGATAACATCATTCTTATCACCGAGGTTTTCCCAGTTCAACGATGCATAAAGGCAGCCATCCTTCAGCTCATAATGCGCTGTCAGCTTCAGGCGCAGCGAACCGTCGGCAGAAGCCTTTGCCTGCTCGATTTTTTCGCTGCTGACATCGCTGAGCGACTTGGCGGAATCGGAGAGAAGATAGGTAACTGCAATGCCGCTATCGGATTTTTCGTAAGAAACCGTACCGAAAGCAACTGCGTTGTCCTGCGAATTCAAAACATATTTCTTACCATTGTGGATCACTGTTACACGGATCACATCGGCCGTCGTGTCCGCCTCCTCCAGCGGGTGCGGAAGCGAAGCCCACAACGCCCTGCCGTCTTTGGTTTTGATGGCAAAAGCATCCGTGGACTTATCAAAAAACAGTGAAATCAAACCTGAGGAGGCAACCTCCTCCATATCATTCATCTGGAGGCTGTGCAGCTGCGCCCGTGGATTTTCCGGCAAAAGCTCAGCGGCATTTTCTGCAATTTCCACCTTGACCGATGCGTTTGCACCGCACCCGAACAAGCCTGCCAGCAAAACGACCGCCATTGACAGGGCAAGCACCCGTTTGATGTGTATGATAAAGCTGCGTTTTTTCAATTTGCTGCACTCCTTATACCTGAAGAATAAAAAAGTTATCGCCGCAAAGCCGAAAAGCTTTTTTAATTCCGCCGAAACAGGGCAAGATAAATGCGGTGATCTTATGAAAAAATTGTGGGAATATTCCTATGTTTATCTCATCGGTGCCGCTCTTTACTGCTGTTTTGAAATTGCCGTGAGAGGTTACACGCACTGGTCCATGGCTCTGACCGGAGGGCTTGCCTTTTTGCTGCTGTACCGATTCAACCTGAACGCCAAAACAGCAAGCGTCACCCTGCGCTGCCTGGCAGGCAGCGGAATCATTACAAGCCTTGAATTCTCAGTCGGGTGTCTGGTCAATCGAGCACTCGGCTGGCATATCTGGGATTATTCGGCAAGAAGCGGTCACATTCTGGGGCAGATCTGCCCGATGTTTTCCATCGTCTGGTTTTTGCTGAGTCTTCCTGCCATTCCCATGTCGTTTTACATCAAAGAAAAGCTGTTTTCAGACAGCAAAGGTGCCGGGCGGCCGTACAAATTTGAGTGGTTCTTTACGCCGCTGCGCCGCACCGATACACACCATCTGCAAACACCGGGCGAGCTGTTAAGGCTGCACACGCAGCAACTACGCTCATATTTACAGAAAAACAGCCAATTTTTGTCTATTATATCACATTTATGCACCGATAACAACAAAAATGTTCATTCCGAAAAGCAATCGGAATAGGAAAAAAGGCAGAATCCGTCCCACGAAATGCGGGAAGAAATAAGCGCCTTCTGCCGGGAAAGCACATCGTTTTTTTCTTTCCATTCGTTATGTCCGTTTCCGGCAAATTGATCCTCTTTGCCCTGCTTATAGGCAGCCAAGCCGCAAAGCAGCCGCACAGAAGAAGCCTTCGGCAGAGCTTCCCACTGCTGCATCACCTGCTCAAAAGGCATTTTTTCGTTTTCAAAACCGAAATAAATTTGCGGAATCAACCAATCGACATAACCGTCCTGCGACAGCCAGAGGGCCGTATCGGCAAACAGCTCATTCCGGTTTTTTGAAATATCGGCAGTCGGACTGACGCTGAAAATCTTTTCTGCCCCGAAGGATTTTACTAAGGCATAAGCACTGCGAAGCAAAAGATTCACCTGTTCTCTCCGCCAATCCTCCAGGCACAGCGTGCTGCCCAAAGCGCAGGCCTCCGCATAGCTGTTCCGGTCAAAATCCGCTTCTTTTGTCGGATAAAAATAGTCATCGATATGTATACCGTCCACCGGATAATTTTCTAAAATTTCTTTCATCCCGTTGAGAATCAGTGACCGAACGGCAGCGGATGACGGATCAAAATAGGTTCCCTTTTCCGTGTGAGCGATGCAGATCTGATACGCTGAAAGTGTCTTTGGCAGGGATCGGCCGGTTTCGTATGAAATGCGGTAAGGGTTCACCCAGGCATGGAGCTGCAAGCCGTGCTCATGAGCAAGTGTTACCATAAGCGACAACGGGTCAAATGACGGAGCATCACCGCTTTTATTCCGGCTGTAATCGGACCAAGCAAATAAATCGGAACAATAAAAAGCATCGCAAAAGGGCCGCACCTGAACGAAAATGGTGTTGATCCCATCCTGCACACATTGCGTGACCACCTGCTCAAAAGCACTCCGAAAAGCTTTTTCGCCCGGCTCACGCAGCATTTTATTCAGCTCATAGCAGGTAATCCAAACGGCATAAACCGCTTCGCCGGGCTGCGCCTGCGGTCGGGTCGGCTGCGGCACTTCTTTTGCCTTCATAGCGCACCCCGGCAACAGAAGCAGAAGAACAAGCAGCAGCACAAATATTCGTTTCATAACACAAGCATCCTTTTCAACAGTTGACATACAGCGGTTTGGCAGTTAAAATAGAACCGGTCACGAGGTGAAAAACATGAACCCATTGATAAAACCGGCTGTGATTTACTACATAGCCATCGCTGTTCTTTCCGTATTTATCACAACAGCCGACAAGATAGCGGCCAAGCAGCATAAGCGGCGTGTCCCCGAACGCACCCTGCTCTTTATCGGAGCCGTCGGCGGTGCTCTGCCGATGCTCGTCACCATGAAATGTATTCGCCACAAAACGCTGCACAAAAAGTTTATGCTCGGGCTGCCGTTTTTCATTCTTCTGCACGGTATTCTCGCTGTTTTGATTTATTTTTACACCCGGTAATCACCGCAAACGGCTGCTCTGCGTCCGCAAAAAGGTTGTGGATACAGAGCAGCCGTTTTCTTTTATTCTGTCTGCTGCGGCACATATTCGGTTGCGGTTTTTTTCACATCAATGTGGTCATACATCCGCATAAACCGCACGGAAACCTTTGTTTGTGTATGGCACACCGGACATTCAAAAACAGCACGGAAAAAGCGGTTGGAATACTTCCATTCCGTTCTTCGGCAGGCATTGACATTACAGGACGGACATTGATAGGTCAGCTGCTTTTTGTCGATCAACGGGTTTCTGATGTTGCTGATGGGGTGCGGCTTGAAGGCAAGTCTGGCATAAAAATCCGCACCGCAGGGACGGTTGAAACGCTGTAATTCTTCGTAGTCAAACACCCGGCGGAAACATTCAGCGCTCAACTCACTATCCGACAAAGCACGGTGATGAGAATAGGCATCCGCATCAATGCCGAGCATTTCCGCCGCACGGCTCAAGCCAAGCTGCTGCCCGCTCTGTGTTTGCAGCTTGCGCTGAACAAAGGGCTGCAGATCCACATAATCCGTCAAAAACGGAATATATGCAATACCGTTGAGGTATTTATAGTTCTCAATAAGCACCCGGATATCGCCGTCACCCCAGGTGAGAACCACTGTCGGCTCCGAACCGATCCACTTGCGCAGCGTTGAAAACACATAGGTAAACGGCTCACCGCTCTGAACATCATCATTTGTGATATTGGTCAGCTTTTTAACGCTGCCCCGCAGGCGCTTGCCGATACTCGGACGAATAAAGCTGGAAAAGGTATCGATTTCTTCCAACTGATCATTCAGCTTCACTGCACCGATTTCTATAATTTCGTTGATAAATCCCTGGATTTTTCTGCCGTAAACATTGTTCCATTCCAAATCAAAAATAACATATTGCATCCCGAGCCATTCACCCCCGTTCCTTATCCTTATCCTGATACAGGTAAAGCAGATCCTGTACTCTTCGGCAGACCGACTCACGCAATTCCTGCGGAGCCAAAACTTCAATGCGTCCGCCGTACTGCATGACCCATGAAATGAAGCCTTCACCTGTTATCACTTCAGTTGTAACGGTGAAATTGTCGGCGTTGCGTGACACGATCGCCGTATTATCGCCGAATCGGTCGAATATTTCTTCCAAAATCGAATTAGCGCAACGCAGAGTAACACGCTGCTCTGTGCCGGAAAACATATTGAACAGCTTTTTTTCATAATCTGCCGAATCGAAGGTTTTCTTGTACTCACACACCTCGGAGAACGGCCGCACCGCACGATCAAGGATCTGCACTTTTTTTATGCGGTCGATGCGTGTGTGCATTAAGTTATTGTATCGGTTATTGTTACTGATCAAATAATAGTGATCGTTCGACCAAATCAGCGCATATGGGCTGACCGCAAACGAGCGTTCCCTCACTTTAACTGACAAATCCTTTGCCACATAGTGGTGATAGTAAAAAAAGCTCACCTGCTTTTTTTGGCAGATCGCCTTATACAACAAGTCGATGTTGTAATAAACTTCCTCATTTTTACCTTTATTGGCAGAATTGATATAAATTTTCTCCATCATCTGCTCGGCAACCGGTTTACTGAGCAGTCCGCTGATTTTTTCGACCAATTCATTGCTCTTTTTCGCTGTAATAAAACGAGCCGTTTGAACGGCATCGATCATCAGCCGTGCCTCCGCCTCCTGAAATTCACGGTCAGCCAGAAAAAAGCCTTTGTTGCCGCCGCGGGAGCAAAGAATATCGTAACCGGATTCACGCAGAGCCTCGATATCGGAATAGATCGCCTTTCGTTCGGCAGGAATCCCTTTTTCGGCCAGATATTCACAGATTTCGATTGCAGAATATGCGTGATCCTCATCGGTATACTTCTTAAAAAAATCAGCTAATTCAAGGAGTCTGCGTTTACTGTTGTTCAAACCTTTTTCCATGGCACATACTCCCTTCCCTATAATGTTATTATTATATCGTTATATGCTATGAAATGTCAATCATTTTATCGGTTTTATTGAAAGGACAAAAAGCAGCCCGACCTCGTAGAGGCCGGGCTGCAAAAAGATGTAGTTATGCCGGAATTGTCTGAGCAACAATGGCTTTGAGCAAGCCGGAATCGGCAAGCAAAGTCACATCGTCCGCATTAATCAAGCCGTCATGGTTCGGGTCAGCAGCCATTTTCTGTGCATCCGTCAGTACATCGGCAGAAACCATACCGGAAGCAATCAGGTTCAGATAGTAGGAGTCGGTTCCGTCAGCCGTACCGTTGCTGTCAATATCGCCGAAGATAATGACCGTATACTGAGCACGGCAAACATCATTGTACATCACTTTGATGACGGAGCCGGTGTGCAGCACGGTGTCGGCACATTCAATGGTACCGCTGCCGACGATCTGCGCATAATCAGAAGCAAACTTCTCCAGAGTCAGTTCCTGTGCAAGGCCGTAGACATAGCCCTCTGTGTAATCGACCACCGTGGTAGAACCGGTCTTACCGGCAAGCTCGGAATTCGGTGAGAGAACCGGCACATCCAAAATAGCATTGGTACAATCCGGAACAAGATTGATTGTATCCGCTGTTGAATAGTTATCTTTGTCAGCATTAAACTTCTGCATGGCAATACAGGTCGGATAACGGGCAGTATTTGTGTTCACAGTAGTACGGCACATATGAGGATCAATGCGAATCGCACCGCTTGTATAGCCGGCACCAAGAGGCGACTTCACTTTTAAGCGCAGAGTAAAGACAAAGTCTTTCTGAGCAATGATCTGCGGAACGGAAGTCGTAGCGAAAGCCGATGTCTGAATACGAGCACACTGCCAGTCATTTGAATCAAAAGTAGGATCATCTGCAAAAGCTGCCTTCCAGCTGTTCGCAGAATAGTTCAGCGAGCCAGAAAGAGTTCCGCCAGATGTGCTCAGAGATTTCAAATAAACAGACGAAGCATTTTTCAGAACCGATGTGCTTAAAACGGTGGTGGCGGTACTGAAGACATTTTTGTCGAAAAGAATAGCAAAGATACCCTGTCCGACCGGATAATTGGTGCGAATCGAAACTCTCACATCGATCGTTTCACCTGCTATCAGGTTCTTTGCGGGAATCGTAACACCGTCAACCGTCTTGTACGGCTCCAGGAAGTATTCACACAAGGTGTTCAAAGTCCAGACAGCCTTAATGGTAACATTGCCTGCAGGCATCGTATCAAGCTCAAAAGGTTTGTTGTCTAAGGTCCAGCCGCCAAACAGGTAATAATCCTTTTCCGGGAGATTCGTCAGAACGACCTTCGTGCCGTAATCCTGTGTGATCGGCTCAATTTCCTTACCGCCGTCCATATCAAAATACAGCGTGTACGAGTTCACGGTATAGTGTGCGTAAAGGGTATGCTCCACATCAAGCTCGACCGTGGTGCTTGATTCAACAAGCTTGCCGGTTTCATCGGGTGCTGTATACCAGCCTGCAAAGGTGTGACCTTCAAGCGAAGGCTCCGGAATGATACCGTAAGTAGCACCGTAGGTAACTCTGTAGCTTGTGCTGCTGACTGTGCCGTTTTCACCGGGATTAAGTGTTACATTATACACCTTGACCACCCAATTCGGGTAAAGTGTAACTTCAGCACCGTCATCGCCGAGATCAGGCATCGTTGCCGAATTGAACGGCTGTGTGCAGCCACGGTCATAGAACCAACCGGTGCTCATAAAGCCGTGCAGATACGGATCCGGCAATGTGAGCGTCGTACCGTATGCTGCCGTGATCGGCTCACAGGGATCGCCGTCGCCACAGTCAAAATTGATCGTATAAGATTCAATATCGCTCCAATGTGCGTAGAGCTGTTCGACATAGTTGAGGGTTACAATTGTTTCGGCAAAAATCTGTTCACCGCCGCTGGGGCTGGAGAACCAGCCGAGGAAAGCATAACCGGGTTTTGTCGGAACAGGGAGCTCGCCGTATTCAGCATCATAGGACAACTGCTTGGTTCTGGTTTCGCAGGTACCGCCGTTGGGGTTAAAGTAGGCATAGTAAGTAACCGGCGTATAAGTGAATGTAACGATCGTTTCATCCTTGTCCAGCGTAATGGCCTGATATTCAACATCAGGTGCATAGCCAGGATGAACCGGAGCAACGACACGCACAACATAGGTTCTCGTACCGTCATAACGGTTGGAGGAAAGCTGCGTACCGTCTTGCGCGACACAAACGACCGTATAACGGGCAATTTTCAGCGTAAGTGCATCAACTGCCGTACGGATCTGTTCCGCCATCAAATTAACATATTCCTGCTGCTCGATCGGCAAATTATATTCGACGAGAGCAACTGCCTTATTAACAGCATCAAAGGAATTGTAGTTGTCGGAATTCATCTCGTTGATCTGCGCAAGCAAAGCATAGATCTCGGAATAATCCGCCAATGCAGAAACAAGGGAACCGGCAGCCAACGCCATATTGTCAACAGCACGGTCAACCTTGGACTGAGTAGAGGACGGATTTGCAAAAGTGGTCGCCACCGCTGCCAGAACCGAGGTGTAGGTCTGGAAGCCGCCGCTGTAATCACTGCTCTGGCGGTTTTTAGCCATTTCACGCAGATAGACAGCACCAAGTGCATTCTTATCGGCAACATCGGCACCCTGCGCAGCAACAAGGATCGTGACGGTCGAGGTGTATTCTCTGCCGTCATAGGTGTAGGTAATCGTAGCAGAAACCGTTGCACCCGTTTCTGCCGTAACCGTAATATCGGCGGCGTAGAAGCCATCTTCACCCAAAACTACAGCCGCAGCCGTGCCGCCTTTTACAGCAACAGCAACATCGGTCAGAGCGCTGCCAAGTGCATCCTTGAACTTCAAGGTTACCGTTTCGCCGTTATTGGCTGTCAAAGGCAGGCGGATGTTCAGCTTTGATGTATAAGCCGCTGCACGGTAGGTCAGAGCTGCTTCTGCGGCAGCTAAATCAGCCGCAGCATTGGCAATCTCTTCCGCTGTTGCACTTCCGTTCGTGCTCACGGCCGTAACCTGAGCCAACACAGAGGTGTAATTTGCATAAGTCGCTTCCGTGTAGCGATCCTCACGGAAATAATCATGATTAGCGATCATGTAGGAAAGCAGACTTGAATCAAAGCCGACCGCACCGGCAATGCCACCAAGCCCGATTTGAACAGAGCAGAGAAGCATTGTCAATGCCATAACTGCGCTGAGAATTTTCTTGTTTTTCATTGCGTATCCCCCATAAGCTATTTCATTCGTGTGTCAGCGAGGCGGCAAAGGCGCCGCCTCGCCTGTTGATGTTATTTTGAGATGCCGAGGAGTTTCAGAAGGACAAAGTCAACAACCTTTTGAAGGAAAGAAATCAGTGTGTTGACAAACTCGGTAATCTTGCCGCCTTTGATCAAACCGGCCAAAGTCTCGCCGATATCGGCAGATTCCGTCTGATAATTCGGATCTTCATCCCAGTGTGCATAAAGTGTTCTGTAATAGCTTGTGGTGACCTTGGTCGTATCGTCAACGAGCAAACCGCCGGAAAGCTTGTTGTACCAACCGGCAAAGACATAACCTTCACGGGTCGGAGTCGGCATACCGGAATAGGTCTGACCATAGGTGACATAAGCCGTTGTCGGTGAAACCTTACCGCCGTTCGCATTGAAGACAACACGGTAGGTATCGGGGGTGTAGGTGAAGTTAACAACTGCACCGTCATGGGTAATGGTGACCAGCTTCTTAGTGTCGTTCGAGGTGTAACCGATAATTTCGGGAACCTCAATCAAGAGCTTTTCGCCGACATTACCGACGATAACATCTGTACTCAGCAGAGAACCGGTGATTTCTTCACCGTTCACAACCAAAGCACCGTTTGTGGCGATCACATTGCCGGAAATATCCAGGCAGCGGATGCTGACACTGCTTTGTGCCGGCTTCAGGTTATCAATAGCTGCTCTGAGGTTATCGCAGGTTTCATCAACGAGTGACTGCTGAAGCATACCCTGGCTGTAATTGATGGTGTTGAGGATCTTTGTAACTGCACTGAAGTCCTGATAATCGAACGGATTCAGAGAAGTTGCAACCGAGTAGAGCTGATGAAGCTTTGCGAAATCAGCAGACTTGTACTCAAGCCAGGTGATGGACTCGTTGAGGTTT
>JAZUJI010000177.1:0-17110 GCA_045642685.1 Acutalibacteraceae bacterium
TTTCGTCAACAGGGGGAAGTTAAAAAAGTTCAAAAATTGTTAATAATTAAGGTTGGTTTCGGCGTATTTCAGCAGCTCCTCTGCCTTGTTTTTCACTTTTTCATCCATCACGGCTTCAAGCAAAAGCTTCAACAGCTTTCCGACGGTGCGCCCTTTGACCCCGAAAGCGGAGGTCAGATCCTTTCCGCTCAAAGCGAGTTGAGCTGTGGTAACGCAGTCGCTGCGCAGAATGATCGTCATAAGCAGCCGTTTGCACTTTGCGTAATCCGTGACGGTCAGCGCACCCGTCAAAAAAGCAAATTCCAGCACATCCCGGCTGATTCTTTCGCCGCATTGACCGAGCAGACGGCGCAGAACCGGCGCAGAAACACAAAGCTTTTTTACGGGATACCCGCCGATCGCAGCGGCTTGTGCAATGATCGCTTTCGGGTAACGCAGCCGGCGCAGGATCGCCTCACAGTCACACCCCTGCGTGAGCAGAGCAAGCCGAAGCGGCAAAGCCGATGCCATATTGATCTGCCTTGCTTTGCTTTTTGTGAGCATAACCTCCGGCAGGATCACACGAAGCACATCGGCATAATTCACCAGAACCTGTTCGCAGGAGCCGCCGAGCATTTTGGTCAGTTCCGCCTGAATCCGCTCTGCGGCAATTCGGGACAGGTTTTCTTTTTTTTCATGAATGGCACGGGAAGTTTCTTTTTCGATCGTAAACCCGAGTGTGGAGGAAAACCGCATCGCACGCATGATACGCAAAGCGTCCTCGTCAAAGCGTTCGTCGGCGTTGCCGACGCAGCGGATCCGGCGGTTTTCCAAATCCGCCTGTCCGCCGAACGGGTCGATGATTTCGCCGTCACGGCTCAGTGCCATGGCGTTGACTGTAAAATCACGCCGTGCCAGATCCTCCGTCAGGCTGTCGGTAAAAGTCACCTGTTCGGGTCGGCGGCAATCAAGATAATCGCCGTCAATGCGGTAAGTGGTGATTTCCAGCGGCTTTTCGAGAATAACCGTCACGGTACCGTGCTGAATCCCCGTGGGGATCACCCGGCAGGTTTCAAATACAGCCTGCATCTGTTCGGGACGGGCTGAGGTGCAGATATCCCAGTCATCCGGAGTTCTGCCGAGCAGAGAATCCCGCACGCAGCCGCCCACGGCGTAAGCTTCATAGCCGTTTTCACAAAGCAAATTCAGAGCGGTCAACACATAAGGCGGAATCGCAATCGCCATACAATCCCTCCACCGAAAAAATTATCAGAATGTGTCGTACTTGATGACGGAGTAAAGCAGGTCGGGCAGCATCACGAGGAAACGGGGCAGCCAGCTTGTGAGGGTGTAAACCGCCAGTGCGCCGAAGGACGGAACAAAGCCTGCCGCATATTCGAGCTGTGAAGTCGTATTGTCGCCGGTGAAAGTGATTTTGTTTTCGCCGGTCTTTTTCGTCAGCTCCAAATGGTCAATGTTCTTGGACTGATGGCTTTCGTCACCGTAGATATACGCATCCAGTGTCAGCTTTCCACCCTCGATTTCCAGCGTGGAATAGCAGGCGCCGACATTGCTTTTATCGGTCATACGCCAATCGGAACCGTTCCAAAAATTGCCGTAGTTATTCTTCTGAATAACTAAATTGTCAATAAAATCCTTGTTCAGGAAGTGACCGACCAAAAATTCACGCACCTCGTAGCGTTTGTTTCCGGCGGTTCCCGAAAGTACATAGGTCGTGCCGTTGCTGTCGATCTTGTTGCCGGTCAGCGGCTTGGTGCGCAGGTACTGGTGGTCGTGACCCGACATGACCAGATCCACATTGCACGCATCCAGCACCTCGGTCAGGCTCTCCTGCAAATAAAGGGCATCCGGCCATTTGCCGTCCTTACCAAGAGCGTAAGGCGATTTGTGCATGAAAACGATTTTCCAATCCTTATCGGTGGAATTCATATCGTTTTTGAGCCACTTGAGCTGTGACAGAGAAATGGCGCCGCAGTCGTTTGTGTTCAGCACGGCAAAGTGCGCATTGCCGTAATCAAACGAATAATTGACGCCGTTTTTAGTTGTAACGCTCTCGGAGGTGTCAAGGTTGAACATATTGTTGAACCAGTTTGCGGCACCGAACCCGTCGTGGTTGCCGGTAACCGGAGCAAACAGGTAGGTGCGGTTCATTTCACCGAAGGCAGCGTCGTATTCATCCCATTCCTGATTGGTGCTGTCGTTGGTGAAGTCGCCGCAGTTGGCAACAAAGTCACAGTCCGGCACCTGAGAAAGTGCCTCCCGGAGTGCGTCTGCCGCCATGAAAAACTCATTGGCATTTCTCGCCTGAACATCAGCCATTTCCAGAATCTTGACTGATTGATCCGCACTGCCGGTCTTTACCGTGCCGGTTTTTACATTCTGCCCGTCGCCGACCTGATAAGAAATCAATGTTTCCTCGGGAAGCCCGGAGGCTGTCACCTTGTGCATCCACATTCCTTCCCATTCCTCACAAACGGGGTCGGAAAGAACCGCACCGGAAATCGGAGCACCGGAACCGTCCTTTAATGTAACGACCGTGTCGGCCTTAGCTGCCGTATACCAGCAAAAGCCGATCGTTCTGCCGTTATCGCCTGCTATGCAGGTGCTGATGCGAACCGGCGTTTTGTCGGCAGCCTCCTGCGCATTGGCCGGCGCCGCCAGCAGGGTGACAAAAAGAACGAGGGAGAGAACAAGGCAAACAAATTTTTTCATGAATTTTTCGCTCCTATCTTATGTTTTGAACGCCTGCGGTCAAGCGCAGGGCTTTCATCATCGGCCTGCCTGTGCGGGTGCGGTCAGCCATGGAAATGCACCTTTTGAAAATAGCCGATAGTATGTTCATTATATCTGTTTTTTTACGGCTTTGCAAGGCATTTTTGAGCAAAAAGCAGAGCAAGTTCTTCATGAGCTGTTAATTCTGCGAAACGGACAGGATATGAAATTTGTTGAACGAACCTTTTGTCAAACAAGAGGAAGGATCGGCGCAGCAGCAAATCAAAGCTGCCGGAATCATAAAAAAAGGGCTTCACTCCGAGAAGGGTGAAGCCCGAAAAATACGGATATTCTTATGCTTTGTAGCTCTCTGCAACAGCCACTGCGCAGGCAACCGTTGCGCCGACCATGGGGTTGTTGCCCATGCCGATAAGACCCATCATTTCAACATGAGCCGGAACCGAGGAAGAGCCGGCGAACTGAGCGTCACCGTGCATTCTGCCCATGGAGTCGGTCAAGCCGTAGGAAGCGGGACCTGCTGCGACATTATCCGGGTGCAGGGTTCTGCCCGTGCCGCCGCCGGAAGCAACGGAGAAATAATTCTTGCCGTTTTCGAGCGCCCACTTTTTGTAGGTGCCTGCAACCAGGTGCTGGAAGCGGGTCGGGTTGGTGGAGTTGCCGGTGATGGAAACATCAACGCCCTCGTGCTTCATGACGGCAACGCCTTCCAGAACATCGTTTGCGCCGAAGCAGCGAACCAAAGCACGGTCACCGTCGGAATACGGTGTGGTTTCGAGAACGGTAAGCTCGTCCTTGTAGAAATCATATTCGGTCTTAACATAAGTGAAGCCGTTGATTCTGGAAATGATCATAGCAGCATCCTTGCCCAGACCGTTGAGGATAACACGAAGCGGCTCGGTGCGAACCTTGTTGGCGGTCAAAGCGATCTTGATTGCGCCCTCAGCGGCGGCAAAGGATTCGTGACCGGCAAGGAATGCGAAGCACTTGGTTTCGTCACGCAGCAGCATGGCGCCCAGATTGCCGTGGCCGCGGCCGACCTTGCGGTTTTCGGCAACGGTGCCGGGGATGCAGAATGCCTGCAGGCCGATACCGATGGCGGCAGAAGCGTCTGCGGCGTTCCGGATGCCCTCTTTGAGAGCGATGGCAACACCGAGGGTGTAAGCCCAGACGGCGTTGTCAAAAGCGATGGGCTGTGTACCCTTAACGATTGCTTCGACATCAATGCCCTTGGAGAGGCAGAGATCCCGGGCAGCTTCCAGGCTTTCAATGCCGTATTTGGCAAGGCAGGCCTCGATTTTTTCGATTCTTCTTTCTTTGCCTTCAAATGTAACTGACATAGCGGTCTCCCTCCTCCTTATTCTTCTCTCGGGTCGATGTATTTGGCGGCGTTTGCAAATCTGCCGTAGCTGCCGCTGTTCTTTTTGTATGCTTCGTCCGGTGCTACGCCGTGGCGGATATCCTCAAGCATCTTGCCGAGCTTGACAAACTCATAGCCGATGACCTGATCGTTTTCATCCAGTGCCATTCTGGTGACATAGCCCTCTGCCATTTCAAGGTAGCGAACGCCCTTGGCTTTGGTGGAGAACATGGTGCCGACCTGGGAACGAAGGCCTTTGCCCAGATCCTCCAGACCTGCGCCGATGGACAGACCGTCCTCAGAAAATGCGGACTGGGTTCTGCCGTAGACGAACTGCAGGAAGATCTCACGCATGGCGACATTGATCGCATCACAGACAAGGTCGGTGTTCAGGCACTCAAGCAGCGTTTTGCCGGGCAGGATCTCGGCAGCCATAGCGGCGGAATGGGTCATACCGGAGCAGCCGATGGTTTCGACAAGAGCTTCTTCAACGATGCCCTCTTTGATGTTCAGTGTGAGCTTGCAGGTGCCCTGCTGCGGTGCGCACCAGCCTACACCGTGGGACAAACCGGAGATGTCTTTAATTTCGTAGGCCTTGACCCACTTGCCTTCTTCGGGGATCGGAGCCGGACCGTGGTGCGGACCCTTGGCAACGATACACATTTTTTCAACTTCGCTGGAATAGTTCATTTGTAACTTTCTCCTTTCTCAGCACAAAATAACATGGTATATTATACCCAATCCTTTTACCCTTGGCAAGTAAAAAGGGAAGAAAATTCCTTTTTTTCCTGCTTTTTTTCAAAAAATGACTTGTTCCGCTGCGCAAGGCAGTGAATCTCCGTCCGTTCGCTCCATGCACCGGCGCACAGGCTTCCGCTTCAACGGAACAGGCGGCTTATGATCAGCCGGAAAAGGTTTCGTATAATAATCTGCACAGCTTCAAAAAAAGAATGTCTGTACGACTTGACTTCACAGTTTTCCGTTGTCATCGGTACGAGTTCTCCTTCGGAATAAACCATATACTGCGGATAAGCTTCATCCGAATCGACCGTCATCGTGTGACTGTTGACCATGCGGCAGATCAGCGGATCGACCGCAGCGGGGAAATCATTGTGGATCAGGTTTTTGATGAACCAGGTCCTTTCCGGGAACAGGCAGGTCGAAGCGTCGATCTGTCTGTCCGGAGAAATAAACCTCGCATCGGCTGAAGCAAGGTACTTCCGGCTCAATGTCGAATCGACACCCGAGGTCGCTGCGCCCATGGATGCCGCCTCCACGGAACAATCCCGGTCGGAAAGAAGATCAGGGGGACTGAAAATCGGCATGGTCTGAAAACCGTACTTGGTAATATTAAAAATGGAAATATCCCGGCCGGCATATTTTTTGAAATTTTCCGGTGCTTTGACCTGAACATTATAATGATAACGGTCGATTTTTTTGATAAATCCGGCCCATTCGTTCAGATCCCGGTTGTGAAAAACATTGTCCTTGGCTCGTTCGTAGTCTGCGTCATTGACCATGCTCCAGAAACCCGGGAAGGTGCCGATGGTTTCGCTGAGAACCTGCGGCAGAATATCCTTGTAAATATTCTGCCAGACGATATTGAACGAAAAGCAGGCAGGCTCCATTCCGTACACAGAGCGGAAAACGGTGACAAACGCCTGAAAAAGCTCATTCACCACCGGGTCGGATGTAACGGTCGAATCGTAAACATACCGTTCAACAGCACCGCTGTTCAGATACAAGTCACCCGCAAACACCTTGCTGCACTTTGAGATGCCGTTCAGAGCGGAAGCGTAGAGAACCAGATCCGTCACATATTCGCCGTCGTATTTTTCCATGTATGCCGCTGCAATGCAGGAGCCTAAGCACCGGGACACGATCCCGACATGATCACACTTTGTTTTCGCTAATACCTTTTCGATGTATTCATGCAGCTCATCCGCAATTTCGTAAGGATCCAGCCGCCAGTCATAACGAAACGAAAACTGATTCACCCGGTATTTGCCGTTGACCGTTGTGCTGTTGATTGTATCGTTGCAATACGCATATTCGCAATAACTTCCGTCAGCCGGTTTTCCGTTTTTGTCAAGGGCAAGTCTGCCGTAAATCGGCAGCAGCGTGTCCCGGACGAGGTTTCCGAACTCCGTCCACTTCTGCGTAATGACCGCTTTGGCAAGAATATCGATATTGTCTTCGGCGATCTTGATAAAATCGCCGACCGGAAGCTCGACCGGGTAAAGCTGTTCGGTTTCTCCGCTTTCATTGACCCGAACGATCGGGTCACCCTGCCCTTTGATATAAATTACGGGGAAATCCGTCAGACACGGATCGTCTGCCGCCTGAACAGCGAATAAAGATGAAAATGCCAGCAGAAAACACAGTGCAGCGGAAACAAGCTTAACAAATGTCTTTTTCATAAACTCCACCATCCTGTAAAAATAAAAACTCTCACGCCGAACGGCGCATCACTTAAAAATCTGCGCAAGGAAGGCCTGCTTCCCTTTTTTGGTCATTCCCTCATCGGATCGAATGATCGCCTTGCCTTTGCCTCGAATAACCATTTTGCTTTGAAACGGGATCTTCATGTCGATTTTTTCACAAAGAACATCGTTGACAAACACTTCACCCCGGTTGATCTTTTCAACGGCGGCGGTTCTTGAAAGGTTGAATACACAGGCAGCGACCGAATCCGCACGCATGGACGAAACCGAGCAGCGTTTTTCTTCGCTGTTCTGAAACGCCGAAACATTGCCGAACACCGGATCCAGACGGATCTTCACCGTACCTCTGCCCACGGAAGTCAGATTTTTTTCGATATATACCGCTATGTTTTTCATGGCGGCGGTCGTGCAGCCCTGTTCGGTAACGATCAGATCGCCGAGCATTTCACGCCGGATGCCGAGCCCCATAACGGCGCCGAGATAATCCCGGTGCGACAAGGCGGAAAACGAATCCTTTGTAATGGTCACCTGCATGATCGGGGAGAGCTCCGCATCTTCCGCAAATGCTTCCGATGAAGCGATGTAATCGGGGAAAAACAGCAGGAGCTTCCGCTCACAGTCGGAAAAGCCGCCGTAAAATTCGTAATTTTTAATGTTGTGCGATTTCAGAAATTTCCTCGCAATGCTTTGCTGATTCAGGTCAAGAAAGTTTGTGTGGGTGAGCATATCTGCATTGCTGCGGGAATTTATCTTATCCTCCAGCATTGCCGTCAGCAATTCTTCTTCATTCATAAGTTCAGGTCACCTCTGCACCATTATACCAGAAAAATGCGTGAAGTGTTGAAAAATACGAAATTTCCAAAAATCAATTCACGGATGAATGTTCATGCACTTGCCTTTTCCGGAAAATCTGCTATAATAAAACAGCCAAATTGAATAGCGGTGCACACCGCCCGAAAGGGTGAGGTGAGGCAAGTAAGGTGAAAATCCAGCGCAACCGTCATTACCGTTACAGTCGGAATACTCACGCCGTGCATCCGCTTCATCGGAACATTTTTGGGCAGGAAAAATGGGAATGGTCATTTTGTTTTCGTCAGGGCGCTTGCTTTGGCGAGGGCTTTTCTGTGCGTTTCCATGCGTTTTTTGTCGAAAACTCTGTTCGGCAAAAGGCGCATTTTTCTTTGATCCGGAAAGGAGAGAAAGCCTGTGACAAAAGAAAGCAGATACAGGGGCCGGAACGGTGCCCCGGCGAAGCGGCTTCACAAGCGAAGAAGCTCCGCATAAAAAGCCCTGCCTACAGCAAAAACAAACCCGAATATCAATCAGAAATTAAGGAGAAAATAATGAAAAAAGTAATTATTATTTTGTTAACGGCTGTGCTGGTTATCGGCGGCATCTTTTTCATCGGTATTCAAAGCGGGCATTTTTCCGCTGACAAACCTGCTTCGGCGGTTCAGTCCGACACCCTGTCCGTTACCGTGTCGGTGCGCTGCGACACCGTTAAGCAATACGCAGGCGAAAACCCGGCGATCCCGTCTGACGGCGTGCTGGCGGCTGCGTGCACCGAAACGCTTGCCCCCGGCAGCACCGCTTATGACCTGCTGCTGGTCACGGCGAAGAAAAACGGCTTCACCTTCACCAACGCCGGCAAGGCTGCCGACGGCAGTGATGCTTATATCTGCGCAGTCAACGGCTTGAACGCCGGGGATTACGGTGAGTGCTCCGGCTGGCTTTTCTATGTCAACGGCAGTATGGCAACCGTCGGCTGCGGTGCTTATGAGCTGAAAGAGGGCGATTGCGTTGAGTGGCTTTATTCCTGCAATTTCGGTGAGGATCTGCAGAAGCCTGCCGCAGCCGGGTGAAGAAAAGCCCGGAAAAGCAGTGCTCCTATATTGATTTGTAAATAAAACACAAGTGCCTGCGCCGAAGAAGCAAAGCTCTCCGTGCGCAGGCACAGCCTTTTATTTTGCCGTTAAACGATACCCTGGGACATCATGGCGTCTGCCACCTTGCGGAAGCCCGCAATGTTGGCGCCGACCACAAAATCATCCTCACAGTTGTATTCCTTTGCCGCATCGGCAATGTTGCCGTAGATGTTCTGCATGATCCCCTGAAGCTGCTTGTCAACCTTTTCAAAGGTCCAGCTCAGGCGTGCACTGTTCTGGCTCATCTCAAGAGCGGAGGTTGCCACGCCGCCGGCGTTGGAGGCCTTGCCGGGGATGTAGAGCAGGTTGTTGGCACGGAACACCTCGATCGCCTTTTCGGTGGAGGGCATATTGGCACCCTCGCACACGGCGAAGCAGCCGTTTTTCACCAAATCAAGGGCGTTTTCTTCGTTCAGCTCGTTCTGCGTTGCGCAGGGCAGAGCAATGTCGCACGGAACCTCCCACACGCGCCTGCCCTCGACATAGGTGGCTTCCGGGTGATAATTGAGATATTCTTTGATGCGGGCACGCCTGACTTCTTTGATTTCTTTCAGAGCGTCTACATCAATGCCGTTTTCATCGTAAATGTAGCCGTTGGAGTCGGAGCAGGTGATCGGCTTGCCGCCCAGAGCGATGGCTTTCTGAATGGCGTAGGTCGCCACATTGCCCGAACCGCTTACAGCGATTCTCTTGCCCTCAAAGGAGTTGCCGTGTGCCTTGAGCATTTCCTCCGTGATGTAGCAAAGGCCGTAGCCGGTGGCTTCTTTGCGAGCCAGCGAACCGCCGTAGCTCAAGCCCTTGCCGGTCAGAACGCCTTCGTATAAGCCGGTCAGACGCTTGTACTGACCGAACAGGTAGCCGATCTCACGGCCGCCGACGCCGATATCACCGGCAGGCACATCATCGTCTTTGCCGATATATTTGAACAGCTCGGTCATGAAGCTCTGGCAAAAACGCATGACCTCCGCATCGCTCTTGCCCTTGGGGTCAAAGTCGGCACCGCCCTTGCCGCCGCCGATGGGCAGACCGGTCAGGGAATTTTTGAAGATCTGCTCGAAGCCGAGGAATTTCAAAATGCCGAGGTTGACGGACGGATGGAAGCGCAGGCCGCCTTTGTACGGACCGATGGCGCTGTTGAACTGAACACGGAAACCACGGTTGACCTGGATCTTGCCGTTGTCGTCGATCCACGGAACACGGAAAGAAATGACACGCTCCGGTTCGATGATTCTTTCAAGCAAAGCAGCATCCTGATACTGCGGGTTTGCGTCAATGACGGGACGGATGGAATTGAGAACCTCGGAAGCCGCCTGAATAAACTCCGGCTCATGAGGGTTCTTTTCAGCGATGCGCTGAAGGATCTGGTCAACATAATTCATTTCGGATTACTTCCTTTCGGGCTCTGCTGCTTTCCACAGCAGGAATGGAATTATTATATGCTTATCATAAAATAAATGCAAGAATTTTTGCACCGTATTTCATTTCTTTGTCATCTTGCACGAAAAACAGGGCAAAAAGCGAAGGATTTCCGCTGTTTTTGAAGGATGTCCGTTAAATCAAAAAAATATTTTGCAAGATTTCCACCATTTAGAGTAGATTATTCATGCAGCTGCGGATACCGGAATTTTGAACAAATTGAGAAAAACGGCGTTTTTGTTGAAACAGCGTGCGATATGTGGTAGAATACTCGACAATGTGAGATGAAGTACTTTTCCAGGAAAGGAACAGCCGCAAGCCCTGCGGCTGCACGGCATTGGTTTTATGAACATCATCATTGTAGGTGACGGAAAGGTTGGCTTTTCCCTGGCGCAGCAGCTGTCCAAGGAGGAGCACAATGTTGTCATTATTGATAACAACTCTCAGGTTCTGGCGGAAGCTCTGGATCGGCTGGATGTTATGGTGGTCGAGGGGAACGGCGCAAGCCTCAAAACCCAGAAACGGGCAGGCGTGGATAACGGCGATCTGCTTATTGCCGCCACATCCTCCGATGAGATCAATCTGCTCTGTTGTATTATTGCCAAAAAACTGGGCTGCCGTCATGCCATTTCCCGCCTGCGCAACCCCGAATACGCCGACCAGCTTTCGTTTCTGCACGATGAGCTCGGTTTGTCCATGACCATCAACCCGGAGCTTGCCTCGGCAAGAGAAATGTTCGGTATGCTGCAGTTTCCGTCTTTCCTCAAACGGGATACCTTCGCCAAGGGTCGCGTGGAATTAGTCGGCATCAAGCTCAAAAGCGACAGCGAGCTGATCGGAAAATCGCTGGAAAAAGCGGCAGGCACGCTGCTGAAAAAATCGCTCGTCTGCGCCGTGGAACGCAAAGGCGAAATCATTGTGCCCAACGGCAGCTTCGTGTTTGAAGAGGATGACACGCTGTCGGTTACCGCTCCCCGCAACGAGCTGGCGAAGCTGATTAAGAAGCTGCATATTGCAAAGCATAAGATCCGTTCGGTTATGATCATCGGCGGCAGCCGGATCGCCGCTTACCTGTCGGAATACCTGCTGCGGAGCAATGTAAGTGTCAAGATCATTGAAATTGACGAAAAACGCTGCATGGAATTGGCGGAGCGTCTGCCGGGTGCCATCATCATTCACGGGGACGGAACCAGCCAGGAGCTGCTGCTCGAAGAAGGCATCGACAACATGGATGCGGTGGTATCGCTTGCGGATATTGATGAAGAAAATATCATCATTACCATGTATGCCAATTCCCGGGGCGTGTTCAAAACCATCACCAAAATCAACCGCACCGAATACAGCGCCCTGTTCGGCAACAAGGGCATCGGCTCTATCATCAGCCCCAAGCAGCTCACTACCAACGCTATCGTGCGCTATGTCCGTGCCATGGGCAACACCACGGGCGGCAAGGTGCTTGCGCTGCACCGCATTGTTGAGGATAAGGTCGAGGCACTGGAATTTTTTGCCGATGCACAAACCGAAAACCTCGGTATACCGCTTTCTCAGCTTCATTTGCGCAGCGGTATTCTGATTGCGTGCCTGAACCGTTCGGGTCAGGTCATTATCCCGGGCGGCAGCGATTGCATCAAGCAGGGTGACACAGTCATCGTGATAGCCAAAGCGGAACAGATCCTGAAGAATCTGAATGATATTTTTGAGAGTGAGTTCTGATGAATTTTATTGTTGTTTTGAAATACATCGGCAACATCATGCGCATTGAAGGTGCTGCCATGCTGCCCGGTCTGCTCATTTCTCTTTATAAGCAGGAGTATGATGCGGCGCACGCCTTTTTTATCACGATCCTTTTGCTGCTGGCGTTCGGCAGCCTGTTTGCCTCCGTTCGCCCGAAACGCAAAGAGATCTCACACCGTGAAGGCTTTTTCATTGTGGGCAGCTCGTGGATCCTGCTGTCGGTTTTCGGTGCGCTGCCGCTTTGGCTGAGCAGGGCAGTGCCGAAATATCTGGATTGTTTTTTTGAAATCGTGTCGGGCTTCACCACGACCGGTGCAAGCATCCTCACCGAGGTGGAGTCTCTGCCCATGGGTCTGCTCTATTGGCGCAGCTTCACTCACTGGCTGGGCGGCATGGGTATTCTGGTGTTCATGCTTGCCATCATGCCCTCCGATGCAGGCGGCTCCATAAAAATTCTGCGTGCGGAAAGCCCCGGCCCCATTGTCGGCAAGCTTGTTCCGAAAATGCGCAAAACCGCTATGATCCTCTACATGATCTATATTGTAATGACGGTGCTTGAAATCGTCTTTCTGCTTGCCGGCGGTATGCCCCTGTTTGACAGCGTGCTCAACGCATTCGGCACAGCGGGCACGGGCGGCTTCGCCATTAAAAACGACAGCATCGCCGCCTACAACAGTGCCTATGTGGACGGTGTGATCGGCGTATTCATGCTGCTGTTCGGCGTGAATTTCAATATCTATTACCTGATGTTGACCCGTCAGTTCCTTACGGCGTTCACCAACCGTGAATTTCTCACTTATTTCGGCATAGTCGGCTTTAGTGTGGGTGCCATCACGATCAACACGCTCAAGGTGTTCGGCGGTGTCGGCAAGGCGTTCCGCTACAGCTTTTTCCAGGTTGCCTCCATCATCACGACCACCGGCTTTGCGACAAGCGACTTTGACAAGTGGCCGGAATTTTCCCGCTGTTTGCTGGTCATTCTTATGGCGATCGGTGCCTGCGCCGGTTCGACCGGCGGCGGTATCAAGGTCGCAAGGCTTATCATTCTGTTCAAATCCATGCGCAACTCCATACAGAAAATGCTTCACCCCAACAGCGTCCGGCTGGTGAAGGTGGACGGAAAAGTGGTTGACAACCGGGTCATTGCCGAGGTCAATGCCTATATGCTGCTCTATCTGCTGATTTTCCTTATTTCCTGTTTGGTCGTGTCGCTGGACAACTTTAATTTTGATACCACCGTCACAAGCGTCATGGCGTGCCTGAACAACATCGGCCCCGGTCTGGGTGTTGTCGGCCCGACCGGCAATTATTATCTGCTGTCCGATTTCAGCAAAATCGTGCTTTCCGCCGATATGCTTCTGGGTCGCCTGGAGATTTTTCCGCTGATCACGATGTTTACCCCTATGATGTGGAAACGCTCAAAATAATCAAACCGCGCAAAGAAAATAAAAAGCGAACCGCTGCACATCTTTTCGTGCTTCGGTTCGCTTTTTCGGCTTTGCGGTGCTTCATGATAGGAGCCGCTCGGAAACGGGGCAGCAAACGGAACGACCGGGCAGCCGATATCGTTTTAAGCCCGATTATAGTTTTGCAGGAACTGACGGGTGCGCTCATTCTTTGTGTCACCGAACAGCTCCTCGGGTCTGCCTTCCTCCACAATACGGCCGTTGTCAACAAAAATCACCCGGTCGGATACCGCACGGGCAAAGGACATTTCATGCGTGACGATGACCATGGTCATGGATTCCTCGGCAAGCTGCTTGATGACCTTGAGCACCTCTCCGGTCAGCTCGGGGTCGAGCGCAGAGGTCGGCTCATCAAAAAACAGGATCTCAGGCTTCATGGCGAGTGCACGCACAATGGAAACACGCTGTTTCTGACCGCCGGAAAGCTGATCCGGGTAAGCGTTGGCTTTGTCTGCCAGCCCCATTTTTTCCAGCAGCGCCAGAGCTTCCTCTTTTACCTCTTTCGGGCTGCGCCTGAGCACGGAAACGGGCGCATCCATGACATTTTTCAGCACGGTGTAGTGCGGGAACAGGTTGAAGCTTTGGAACACCAGCCCGAAGCGGCGGCGAATATTGCGCAGATCCTTGCTGTAGACTTCTTTGCCGTTTTCTTGCCACGCCGCCTTTTCGCCCAAATAGCTCAGAGTGCCGCTGTCAATGGTTTCAAGCATCGTGGCGCAGCGCAGCAGAGTCGATTTGCCGGAACCGGACGGACCGATGATCGAAACGACTTCGCCTTTATCCACTTTGAGTGAAATATCTTTGATAACATGGTTCCTGCCGAATGATTTTACGATATGTTCCATGTTGAGAATGTTCATGTCCGATTCCTCCTTTATTCAAAATAGTCCAGTTTCTTTTCGACACGCTGCATGACGAAAGCAACCAGATAGTTGAACACATAGTAGAATACCGCCGCCGCCGCAAAGGCGATCATGCCGGGGGAATTCGGCGCAACGGCGATTTGTTTGGCACGGGTGAACATCTCCATTACGCTGATGACCTGCGCCAGAGAGGTATCTTTGACAAGGGTGATGATTTCGTTCGTCACGGGCGGAATCACACGCTTGATCATCTGCGGCAGAATGATTTTGAAAAAGGTCTGCACCTTTGTGTAACCGAGCACCTGTGCCGCTTCATATTGCCCGACGGGAATGGATTCAATGCCGGCACGGTAAATCTCGGCGAAATAGGCGGCGTAGTTGATGATGAAAGCGATGATGACCGCTGCAAACCGCCAGTTCTGGGGCGGCGTGATATGAAAAATAAGGTTCGGCCCGTAGAACACCACCATGAGCTGAAGCATCAGCGGTGTGCCGCGCATGACGGAAATGTAAAGGCTGACGAAGCGGCGAACCGGAGAAAAACGGCTTTTTTTGCCGAAGTAGACGATCATGCCCAGGGGAAGTGCGCCCAGAAGGGTGAAAACGAAAATCAGCAGGGTCGTTCCGAAGCCTTCCGAAAGGATGGAAAGCATTTTGATGATGGTCATTTTGTTCCTCTTTTCTGCAATAAACGGGTGAAGCGCCGAACACTCCACCCGCTGTGTCTGCTAAAATGCGGCGGTCAGATCAATCGCAAAGGCAAAGGGAATCAAGCGACAGACCGTTTGGCTCATAGTCCTTGGCAATCGTCATCATGGTGCCGTCCTGCGCCATTTTCAGCAGCTCGGCATTGACAGCGTCACGCAAAGTTGTGTTGCCCTTGAGGAAGCCGACGGCGTACTGCTCGGTGGAAATTGCTTCGTCCAGAATGATGTAGGAACCGCTGTTGCCGGCAATCTGGAATTTGGCAACGCCTGAATCTACCGCAATGGCATCCACAGAGCCCTGATTCAATTCCATAAAGCCGCTGTTGTAATCGGGCAGCTCGATGACTTCTTTCAAAGAGGCGGCAAAGGCTTCATTGGCGTTAATGCCGTCCGCAGCGGAGGAAGCGGCCTGAGTCATAACACGTTTGCCTTTGAGGTCGGCAAGTGTTTTAATGCCGGAATCCGCTTTGACAACGGCGACAATGCTGTTGTCGATATAAGGTGTGGACCACTCATAATCGTTTTCACGGCCGGTGCAGGTGAAGCCGTTCCAGATGCAGTTGATGCTGCCGGATTTCAGTTCGGCATCTTTTGCGTTCCAGTCGATCGCCTTGGCTTCAAAATCCCAGCCCAAACGGCTGCAAAGCTCTTTGGCAACCGCCAGATCAAAGCCGTCATAAGAATCGTAAACCGGGTCACCGTCGGTGCAAAGGAAGCCGAACGGCGGAAATTCTGCGTCAAAGCCGACGATCAGCTTTTGCTTTGCGGTGCCGTCTGCTGCGTTGTTTCCGCAGCCTGCAAACAGGCAGACGGTGAGCAGCAGGGTGGCAGCGAGGATAACAGAGAGTATTTTTTTCATTTGGAATTCCTCCGGATATTTCATATCTTTCATTTTTATAATATATTAACACATTAGCACACTAAAGTAAAGCGTATTTTCAAATTCTTCCGTATTTTTTCCGTTTTCGTCAACCTGCAACTTTCGTCAACCTGCAACATTTTTTTATCAGCTCATCGGCGGAAAACGGTGAAATGCCGAATTTCATTTTTCGACGGTTTTTCAGCCGGATTCAGTTGACTTGAAATGGGTAATGTGTTATAGTAAGTATACATAAGAAGCGGCTTTATGTGACTGACGGAATTTGCAGAGCACTGCAGAGGAGCACGAAGCCGAAACGGACTTGGGTTCAATTCCGTTATGCCGACCGTCTGGGCACAGATTAAGCATTGTCTTAACCTGCGCCCTTTTTTGTTTTCAGAGGAGGTATTTATGAAAAAAGTCGGAATCATCAT
Source organism: Acutalibacteraceae bacterium (assembly GCA_045642685.1). Taxonomy (GTDB): domain Bacteria; phylum Bacillota; class Clostridia; order Oscillospirales; family Acutalibacteraceae; genus UBA8612. The sequence goes on from JAZUJI010000177.1 coordinate 15,939, forward strand.
GGGCAGTGACAGCGATCTGCCGATCATCCGCAAGGCGACCGATACCCTTCAAAGCCTCGAAATCCCGTTCGAGGTGCACGTTTTTTCGGCTCACCGCACCCCGGTGCAGGCGGCTGAATTTGCACGCACCGCAAAAGAAAAAGGTTTCGGTGTTCTGATCGCCGCAGCCGGTATGGCGGCGCACTTAGCGGGTGCAGCTGCGGCGCAGACTACTCTGCCCGTTATCGGTATTCCCTGCAAATCAAGCAATTTAGACGGCATTGATGCTCTGCTGTCAACGGTGCAAATGCCCGGCGGAATCCCGGTTGCGACCGTTGCCATCAACGGAGGAGTCAATGCCGCTTTGCTTTCAGCGCAGATCCTTGCGCTGAGCGAACCGGCTCTTGCCGAAAAGCTCGAGCAGAAACGGGCGGCGGACGCACAAAAGGTGCTTGAAAAAGACGCCGCCATTTCAAAGCAGTTTCAACAGGAACAAAATCAGTAATTTTAACAAAAAGGAGTATACAGCTATGAATCTCGTTTACACAGGAAAAACCAAAAATGTCTACGCACTTGAAAACGGCAACTATCTGCTTAAATTCAAGGATGACTGCACCGGAAAAGACGGTGTGTTCGATCCCGGTGAAAATTCCGTCGGCCTGACGATCGACGGTGTCGGTGATGTTAACCTTCGTATGTCCGTTTACTTTTTTGAAAAAGTAAATGCCGCCGGTATCAAGACCCACTTTGTCAGCGCAGACCTTAACAACACCACGATGGAGGTGCTCCCTGCCAAGGTTTTCGGCAAAGGGCTTGAGGTCATCTGCCGCCACAAGGCGGTCGGCAGCTTTTACCGCCGCTACAGCGATTACATCGAGGAAGGCGCCGATCTGCCCGCTTATGTTGAAATGACCTTCAAAAACGATGAAAAGGGCGACCCGCTGGTTATCAAGGATGCGCTCGTTGACCTCGGCGTGATGAGCGCAGAGCAGTATGACGAAATCAAAGCCATGACCCAGAAGATCACGCAGATCGTCGCCGACGACCTGAAAGAAAAGGGTCTGGTGCTTTACGATATCAAATTCGAGTTCGGCTACGATAAAGACGGCAAAGTCATGCTCATTGACGAGATCGCTTCCGGCAATATGCGTGTTTACAAGGATGGAAGCTACATTGACCCGATGACGCTTTCC
>JAZUJI010000178.1:0-4800 GCA_045642685.1 Acutalibacteraceae bacterium
TGATTCCGTCTGCTGTCGGCGGCTGATATGTTTGCCGGAGAATGGCGGGAAACACCTTGGTGTAACTCACTTTTTCAATATGATCCTGTGAATCCCGTTCCAAAAGGCAGAGTGCCTTCATCGGCAGAATGAGATTCTGACCGTATCTTTCTTTTCCCTGCCACGGTGTACCGCAGACGAATACACCGTCCTGCGTGATTTTGATGAGCGGTTTGTCGCCGTTGACCACCGCTGCGCGTTCTCCGAATTGCCTGAGCCAGTAATTTATGTGAGTTGTTTTTCCTGTTCCGCTTTTTGCTGTGAACAGATAGACCTGTTCATCAACGGCAACGGCAGCACCGTGGAACAGCAGGACACCGTAGGATGGCATTTGATTAGCAATTTTTCGGTAAACGGCAAGCGGCTCCAGAAAACTCGGCGTGTATTCAATGATCGGTTTATGCTCGATTTTTGCGGTTCGGTCGCTGAATTCCTGCTCGTATGCAATATCCTGCTGCGAAACAGCAACGGAAAAAAGCGGTTCATCCTCGCACAAATAATCTTTGCAGAAATATTTTGTCTGCGGATAAATTGCCTGAACCCGAATGGGAATCCCGGCCAGTGAAACGGTAAATTCAATCATAAGCTCACTCTCAGAGTCGGTAGTAAAATGTATTTATAATAATGCTTTGAATTTTGTCAATTACGATCGTTACGGTCACTTCATTTCGTTGAGGATTCGCAAAACCGCAAGCAGGCTGTCTTTTGTAACCTTTTCGACCGGTTGGTCATTTTTTACACAGTCGGCAAAATAACGCAGCTCGTTCGCATAGGCATTGCCGGAAGGCAGCTCAAATTCACTCTGATTATCCGACGCATCGGCCTGGCAGGGCTTGATGCGATTCCCTTCACAGTCGTATATTGTCAGCTCATTATTTTCGAGTGCTACGAGGGCTTCTTCAAACTGGAAACGGAAGCCCATGCCAAAGGGGTATTTTGCTTTGAACCAGGATGCCTCCGCCGTAACAAAAAAATCGCCGTAATCATACACAACGCTCATATAGTCTTGCTCCGGCAGCTCCTGCCGCTTGAAGGTGTAGCTTTTCGGTGCACCGAAGGCATACATCAGAAAATCAAGGTCGTGGATATGAAGGTCAAACGGGATAAGACCGCTGAGTTCTTTGTTATAATACCATTGGTTCCAGCCGCCGCCCGGGTAACTGCCCAGACGCCACATGGCTGCCGAAAGCAGCTTGCCGTATTTGCGGCTGTCATAGATTTGTTTGACAATGTCATAATCATCCCAGAAACGCAGCACCTGCGCCACCATGTATTTGACCTTGTTTGCTTCGGCGGCAGCATACAGCTTGTGCACATCTTCTTCATTCAGGGCGATCGGCTTTTCGGTGATGACATGAATCCCTTTTTTCATCGCACGCAGCGCATACTCACAGTGCAGAAAGGTTGGAAGGCAGATATCCATAATATCAAAATCGTTTTCTTCCAGCATTTTGTCAAAATCCGTATACTTTTTCGGAACCTCGTACCGTTCCGCTTTTTCGGGGCGAATGTCGCAAACGGCAATCAGCTCAACATCGTCCATTTCCTGCCAGGCGGGAACATGAGCACCGCTGATGCCGCCGCAGCCGACTAAACCAACCTTTAACATAACCGGTAAGCACTCCTTTTAATTAAATCGACCGGCTGTACAAAAATTCATACAGCCAAAGAATCTCTACAAGTATTTTAACAAAACAGAAACGGAATTACAATATTTCTTTACTTTTTTCCCTGATCGTTGTAAAATTAAAATAACGGAGGATGATAGGTTATGAAGTCAATTATTGCATTTTTCACAGCTGCTTTTACTTTTCTTGCTTCTTTTTTCGGCATTGGCGAAAAGCCGCCGGTCATCGAGCAGCCGAAGGTGGATGATTTTTCGCCGGTTATGCGCTTTATGGTTTGCAGTGACACCCATATTTCCGAAAAAGATGACATTCGCTGTCAGCGGGTCGCCAAGGCATTGGAATTTTGTTATCGGGAATCGGGCAAGGATGCTCAGCACAGCACATTGGATGCCGCCGTATTTGTCGGTGATGTGACCAATGACGGCACGCAGGAGCAGTTTGACGGTTTCAGCGAAGTAATTCAGCGTTCGCTGAAAAATGAAACCGAGCTTCTTGCGGTTGTTGCCAAAAACCATGACGGCTATCAGGGTAAGGGCTGCCGTGAGCAAATCCGTGCTATCACAAACCGTGATGCGGATTTTCATGTTGAAATCGGCGGATATCACTTTATCGGGGTGTCTACCTCAAAGCAGAAAGCGATGCGTTATGACCTTTCTCAAAAGCTTTGGCTTATCCGGCAGCTTGATGAAGCTGTTAAAGATGACCCGAAAAAACCGGTTTTTGTTTTCCACCACGAGCACATCCGCAACACCGTTTACGGTTCATCAAATTTTGAGGGCTGGGGCATACTTGACTTTACAGCAATATTAAAAAAGTATCCGCAGGTCGTTGATTTTTCCGGTCATTCCCATTATCCGCTCAACGACCCACGCTCTGTCTGGCAGGGCGATTTCACCGCAGTAGGTACCGGCTCTTTGAATTACATGGAGTTTACTGTCGGCAAAGACCGTACGCTACATCCGAATCTGTACAATCAATCCGGTCAGGCATGGCTGGTTGAGGTCGATGCAGAAAGCCGGGTTCGCCTGAGAGGTTTTGATGTAAATGACGGAGCGTATCTGTGCGATTATCTTCTTACCGATGTGACGGACAAAGCGGCTCATGCTTACACACCGTTTAATCAGGAATCTCTTTCTTCTGCGCCGGAATTTGCCGAAACGGCTGCTCTCGCCATTACACCGAATGACGGTAAATATACAGTGACCTGTCCGGCAGCAAACAGCACCGACGGCAAGCCGATTGAGCTGTATCGCATTACTGTGACTTCGGAGTCCGGCAAAAAGCTCCATTCGGAATATATCATCAATAATTACTGGCTTCCGGATACATATGGATCGGTTGATTTTGTGATCGAAGCAGCACCGGGCAATCGGGTCAATGTTACGGCATCCAATGTTTACGGTATGGAATCCGAACCGCTTACCGCAATCCTTCGATAATAGAAATATATTTGAAAGCAGCGTTAATTCCGCATTCCGGAGTTAGCGCTGTTTTTTTGCGCCCTGACTCCTGAAAACAAACAAATAATTAGAATTATGTCGGATATTATACTGCTCATATGTAAAATATGTGACATTTTTGAAAAATAATTGACAAAATTTGCGACACTTGCTATAATTTTGACAATTTGTGTTCGATAGGAGTGTTGGTGTGAGCGAAGTCAAAAATTTGTGTTTTCCGGTATCTCAGCAGTTGAATTATATTCATACATTGGAAAAAGAGCTTCCGTTTTTGCGTGCAAAAGTCGGTATTTCACAAAGTGAGCTTTCCAACTTTATCGGTATTTCCCGTCAAACCTATTCTTCCATCGAAAGCGGAAGACGCGAAATGTCGTGGAATACCTATTTGTCCCTGCTGTTCTTTTTTGACTATCATGTTGCAACACACCATATTCTGAGAACCTTGAATTTGCTGCCGGTTGAATTTATTTCCGCTATCAATAACGGCGAATTCGACACAAATCTTTCTCATAATGCGATTGCCGGTATTCCCGAAACGGTAACCCAAAAGCTGGACGAACAGGCACTGCACACCATTCGCACGGTCGTAATGATCGAATATGCACGCTGCGCCAATATTTCAGGCGATGAAGTGGTGAAGGCATTTGGCGGAACAACTGTACACAGAACTCTCTCTGAGCTTGAGGTGCAGACGCAAAATGCCATCCAACGAATCAAAAAAGGAAAAAATCAATTATGACAAAGAGCGTTAAAAAAGTGTCGGCTCAGTTCAGGAAGAAATACAAAATCAAAAGCGTTACCTGTTCTGTGTTGTTATCTGTTTTAGAGGAACAGGGATACACCGTCATTCCGTTCCGTGCATCGCATAACGATGCGGATGTGGCACAGGTTATTGATAACCTGAATCTTAATGAGCTTGCTGCGACAAGCAGCGGATTCACTTATGCCGATGACCGTTTGCGTTTGGTTTTTGTCAAAGAGGAGTTATCAGATGAGGAAAAACGGATCGTGCTGGCACATGAAGAAGGGCACATTTTTAATGAGCATTTTAATGTCTGTTCTGTTGTCGGTCAGGGTGTTTTGCAGGAGCATGAGGCAAATGAATTTGCACATTATCTGCTTTACCCGAGCCGGTCAGAGCAAAGCAAACAGTGGATGTACCGGCGCAGGAAAGCAATTTCCGTTCTTGCAGCGTGTTTGCTGGTATTTGCCCTCGGCATATCTGTTTTTTCGCTGAGCATAAAAGCGGATTCCTATTACGGAGAGTATTATGTTACCGAAAACGGCGGGAAGTACCACAGAAAAGAGTGTATCTATATCAAGAATAAAAAGAACATTCATCGCCTGACCAAAGAAGAGTATGAAAGCGGTGAATATGAGGCGTGTAAGGTTTGCCTGCCGGATGAATAAGCCGGTATAATGCCGAAAATTTGGAATGCAAGCCAATGTGCTTGTTATAAAAAGGCTGACTCCGATTTTTGTCGAAGCCAGCCTTTTTACATTCTATGCGTTTTTAGTTGATGCGCATCAGTACTTGAAAGAGGTGTAGTTGATGTGTGTGGTGCCGGTTGCGGTGGCCGCACCGATGGCACCGGTATCGATCGAGGTCTTGATGTTGTATTCCACTTTCAAGTCGGAGGCCAAGCGGTCTTAGGAAGACAAGGTAGAGAGTC
>JAZUJI010000179.1:0-9609 GCA_045642685.1 Acutalibacteraceae bacterium
ATCGCCCGTGTTGAGTATTACTTCGCTGAAATGCTTTCCATCCTTGAAATGCCCAGCCGTGATGAGTGGATCGTCAGTTTGGTTCCCTCCGTTTGGCCGAGCGACCCGAAGCACCTGACCGACGGTAAACTGAAATTGCCCGAAAATATGTGGTACATCGGTACCATCAATAACGATGACTCGACCTTCGCCGTTACCGATAAGGTTTATGACCGTGCGATCCCGATCGACATTAACACCAAAGGTAAATTCTTTGAAGCACCGTGGACCGATAACCTCACCATCAGCTATAAGCATGTTGAAGCAATGTTCGCCGAGTGCAAAGAAAAGTATAAAGTTTCCGAAGAAAGCCTTCGCAAGCTTGCCGAGTTGGATGACTATGTTATCGAACACTTCCGCCTTGCTTTCGGTAACCGTATTGTTAAGCAGCTGCAGGATTTTGTTCCGGCATATGTCGGCTGCGGCGGCACGGAAATTGACGGCCTTGACTTTGTTCTTTGCCACAAGATCCTCAGAAAGTTTGAATCCCTCAACCTTTCCTTCATCCGTGATGAAATTTCCGGCTTGATCACCTATTTGAACAAGCACTTCGGTAAGTCCAATATGACGGAATCCAAGGAATATCTTGAGCGACTTCAGAAGATGATTTAACCGATATCAATGCACTTCCGCCCCTTAAACGGGGCGGTAATGTGCATTTTGAGAATAGATGTTGGGAATTATTTCAACATTTATTCTGAATATGCACATAATTTCAACTAAGGGGAGACATAAATGGCCACTTCATACGAGGAACTCTACGGTAATTATCAGAGCAGTATTCTGGCTCTTACTTCCGGTGATGAATATTACGATCATATGCTCGAAGCAATGGAAACCGGCAAGACTGAGGTTTCGCTGTTCAACCGTTTCTTCGAGAAAAGAATTGACCTGAAATGGGTCGAAGCGATCGAGGCTTGTATTGTTCCCCTTGATACGATTGTCCGTAATCCCCGTAAATTCATCGTGCAGGAAGAGGAAATCGTTCCGATCGAGCGTGCCAGAAAGATTACGGCGGAATCGGTTCGCCACCTGGCGCAGCATACCAGCATGATTGCCCGTGTGGACGGTGACCGTGTTACACCCAGTCAGATTCTGAATGTGTTCCGTGAAGAAAGCTTTGAAATTTACGAAAACCGTTTTATTTTCACACTCCTGCGTAATCTCCGCCATTTCATTGACACTCGTTACAATGTCCTGTTCAACATGGAGCAGGATGAGAATATGTCTTCCCTCAAGATGAACAGCGAGTTCCGAAAGGGCAATGAAACCGTTACCTATAAATTGGAGGTTTCCACACAGGCGGTTGCCGCTATGGCAGATGAAAATATGAATGACGCCCGTTCCAAAGTGAGCGAAAATGCAACGGCACTCGAACGCATTGAACGAATCAAGCGCATTATCAGCGGCTTTTGTTCCTCTTCGTTCATGCGTGATCTGGAGCATTGCACGCCGGTTCGTCCCCCGATCATGCGTACCAATGTTATTCAGAAGAATCCGGACTTCCGTGCATGCCTTACGCTTTGGCAGTTTATTTCCTCTTATGATGAGGTTGGTTATGAGATCATCGCCAAGGAATCCGATGAGCTTGTGCCGGATGACTACAAGTCCGATTTGTTTAAGCTTGCAACCGTTAACTATATGCTCCTGAAGAAGAATACCGGTGAGCAGGTCTTTGAGGAATCAAAGCTGAAAAAGCGCAAGCTGAAGCCGAAGCTTCTGAAGCGTTTGGCGGAAGAATTGGTTCTGAACTATGATATGGAAGAGGTTGAGATCCGCAAAGTCTTCATTGATGAGCTGAAACGGGCTAACAAGAAGAAAACAGCGGGTGAAACCAAAATCAACGAGGCGCTGGATCGTGCTCTGGCTTCTGAAAATGAGCGCAAAGCTGAGATTGAAGCGAAAATCAAAGCGGAGATTCAGCGTCAGAAAGAAATCGAAAAGCGCAAGAGAGAGCGTGAAAAGGCGAAAATCGCCAGAGAGCTTGAGCTTGAAAAGCAGCGCAAAGCAAAAGAAAAGGCTCGCCTCAAAGCTCAGAAAGAAAAGGCGATTGCCGCTGAGAAAGCAAAAAAGGCAAAAGAGAAAGAAAAACTTCGCAAAGCAAAGCTGCGTGAGCAGGAATTGGCTCGTATCGCCAAAGAAAAAGAGAAAGCACGCATCGAGCGTGAAAAGGCGCGTGAAGCGAAGCTTCGTGCCATGGAAGAAGAAAAAGCGAAAAAAGAAGCTCTTAAACGAGAGCAGGAAAAAGCAAAAGCCCTTGCTCTTGCCGAAGCTCAAAAGGAAAAAGAGCGTTTGGCTAAGCAGAAAGAAAAAGAGCGCATAGCCAAGCAAAAGGCTGAGGCACTCGCCAAAGAAAAAGCAGCTAAGGCGAAACAAAAAGAGAAAGAACGCATTGCAAAGCAAAAAGCCTTGACAGCTCAAAAAGAAAAAGAACAGCTCGAAAAGCAAAAAGCAAAAGAAAAAGCAGCGAAAGAAAAGGCGATTCAGCAGGAAAAGGCCAAAAAAGCAGCTGAAGCGGCGAAAGAAAAGGAAAAAATCGCTAAAGCAAAAGCAGTTGCCGCTGAAAAAGAGCGTATAGCAAAAGAGAAGCAAAAAGCGAAAGAAAAGCTTGCCAAGGAAAAAGCTTTACAGGCTGCGAAAGAAAAAGCTGCCAGAGAAAAGGCAAAAGAGAAAGAAAAATTGGCTAAGCAGCGTGCTTTACAGCAGGAAAAGGATCGGTTGGCAAAGCAGAAGCAGAAGGAAAAAGAGAAGGCAGCAAGGGAAAAGGCTTTACAGAAGCAAAAAGCAAAAACCTCGACTGATTCTTCTGCAAAAGCAGTTTCCACTGAAGAAGACTGATTACAAATCTGCAATTGATGTGAAGTGTGCTTGAAACAGCTGTAAAACCGAATGATTCCGGTTGCAGAAAGACGGAATTATCATTTGGATTCGGGTTGCAGTGACTATTTGGAGGTATGTTGATTATGAGAAAGAGAGTAGCGTTCCGCGCATTTGTTATCCTGTTGGCGTCTGCATTGTTGCTGACGTCTACTGGTGCATACAATATTCTTGTCTTCGCTGACCAGAATATGGAATCTTCTTCTCTTTCTGCAAATGATGAGGGCATTGCCTCCGAGCCCTCTATCGTCACGCAAGGCGGCGAGATCGTTAATGAAAACATCTCGCTCGGCACACAGGCAACGATTTCCTGGAACGGTGTCGGAACCGAGCAGTCACCGTATGAAATCGGTGATGTCGCACATTTGTTGGATGCCTATAATATTATTAACAATATTGCTTCCGACGACAAATATTTTGTTTTGACAGCCGATATCAACATCAGCGGCTTGACCATAGGTAATTTTCATGATTCTGCACTGGGCAGTGCTGCGTATCTGCTTTCTGCGGAAGGCAGCAATCCTTCCTCTGTTTATTTCAAACTTGACGGTAACAATCATAAAATCTTTTTCTCCAATGCCGATGCGGTGATTGATGCATCCGGTTATCAGTATTTTGCCTTGTTCGGCTTCATGAATGAGAACTGTGAAGTCAAGAACTTGTCAATTGAAAATATTCGTGTGAATTTGATGAATGCCCGTTCCGCTTCGGTCGTGGCGTTCAAAAACAGTGGTTCGATCCAGAATGTTACGGTGTCCGGCTGTTCCATGAATGTTTCCGGCAGCACATCCGAAGGCTTGTCCGGCTCTTCGTTCAGTAATCTGGACGGAAACGGAAACACCGGTAACGACATTTATCACGGCTTTTCTGCTGTGGCGGCAGATAACCGCGGTATTGTCCGCAATGTGACTGTTAACAGCTATAAAGTTTCGGTGAACAACGATTCGGATTATGTCGGCGGCGTGGCAGCACAAAACAGGGGTACGGTTTCCGGCTGTTCTGTTTCACGCTTGAAGATCACGGTGACGGCAGCAAATGCGTATGTCGGCGGTGTCTGCAGTTTTAATGACAGTGCATCGACCGTAGAGAATTGTACGGTTTCCCTCGGCGGCAATGATGACGGTCAGCCGAAGTGGACAAATAATATGTTCGGCGGTCGTTATGTCGGCGGCTTGATCGGTAAAAACGACGGTGCCTTGAACAATTCGCTTGTCAGCGGTTCGTTTGGTTCAACGGTTTCTCCGAGCATGGAATCCTATGATATGTGTGCGGTCGTTCGTTCGGATGATGCCGAGGATGCGGTTCCCTACTACTATGGCGGTGCCGTTGCAGGCGGCAGCGGAACAGTTACCCGTGTTACCGTTCAGAATATCGGATTCTATATGTCCCTTATTTCGACCGATACACCTTGCTATTTCGGCGGTGTTATCGCTTCAGCGCAAAATGCGAATCAGGTTGTCGGTTGTGTTACGACCGGTGTCTTTGCCTCGTCTGCATACAGCCCGGTTTGTTATGCCGGCGGTGTTGTCGGCTATGCCCCGGCGGATGTGCAGACAGCTGCCGTGCAGAATTGTTACACCCTTTTCCGTTTGGAGAATACCGATCATTATCTTTCCGGTGCCGTTGTCGGCTATGGCGGAAATAAAAATATGCTCTCAAACTGCTACTGGTCCAGTGAAGTCAGCGGCTGCATTACCGCATATGCGATCCCGAACGCATCGGACGCTGCGATCATTGAAGAAATCAGTGATCGTTCCGGTGATCTGTCGGTTTCCGAGCGTGCCGTTGTTGCACGCAGAAATGTTGCGTTATCACTTGATGAGCCGACTCACAGCTGGAACGGTGCTTCTGCTTCGTTCTCCCATTCCGATGAAAAGCTTGCTCACACGGTTCAGGGTGTTGTGAATTCGCTTGATGCTGTTCCTTACAGCCAAACGATGACTTTGACAAATGATGCGATCGGTTACAGCGGCCTTCGTTCTGTACCGGTCGAGTTCAAATGGGATGTTTTTGTCGTTGCGGATGATAATATCGGCGATCCGAATGATCCGAGCGATCCGTTCCGGATTTCTTCATCCGGTATGCTTCGTTTCCTTTATCTCGCCCCGTATGCAAATTATGTTTTGACGCAGGATGTTACGATCGATGAGAATGAGTGGAAAGAAGTTGCTTTCTACGGTCAGCTGAGCGGCAGCTTTGGCGGCGCAACACATGCTATTTATGCGCCTCGCCGTATTTTCAGTGCTGTTGTCGGTTCCCGAGCAGAGGGTGTTTCTGTTGATGAATCAAATTTCACCACTGCGCCGGCTGCTGTTTCTGTTCAGGGCGGTTCGGTGAAGCAGGTGGATATCAGACTGACTCCTGCCTACTTTGTCTTAGCGGAAAATACCTATAACAAGTCCGTATTCGGTTCCTTGTTCGGTGCCTCGGTTTGTTATGTATCATTGACAAACGAAACGAATCTTCCGGTCGAGCTTAACGGCTCCAGGCAGGGTGTTTTGGCTGATGCCGCATATCGCAACACCTATGTTTACGGCTGCACCACGGATGTTTCGATTCATTATGTCGGAACGGGCAGAGATATCGGTGCTTTCATCGGCTATCTGGATGACAGCGGTAATGTGATTGATAACTGTATTGTTGATGCAGATGTAACGAATGATTATACGGCATCCAATATTGCCGCTTTCATCGGAAATATTGCTGATAACGGCGGTTATGTATTGAACAGCATTGTTATTACGACTGTTTCCGGCGGTGCTGCATCTGTGTTCGGTCTGATTTCTGAAGATGGAGCCGAGCAGAGCAAGTTCCGCAACATCTATTGGTCTCGTAACAATCAAACAGAGGTTTCTGCGCCTGTCGGCGGTGAATATCTGTCGATTGATGAGCTGCATTTGTGGGGTTCATCCAATGCGCCGGGTGCTGCACAGTGCTATGTTTGCAATCATACCCTGAATTCGGGTGATGCAAGGGTTGAATTGCCTCTTCCCCGCAACATCGAAAAGATGGCTGATTTGCATGAAAAGGATTTCACCGTCACTCGTCTCGGTGCAGCAGGTGATGTTATTTACTATCAGCATAACAGCACCAAGCTCAGCAGCGGCAATCTTGTGCTCAGCTTTACATCAACGGATGCTTCAAGTGACGGCTCTACAAATGTATTTAAGGTCACCCATACTTCAACCGGACTGACGGCTTATGTTTCCATAACGGCTCACGATTCAAGCGGTTTGCAGGATGAAGACGGCGATAACTACCTGGAAATCAAATCTGCTGCTGATTTGAAGAATCTTTCGGATTTAGTCTACGCAGGCGATAGCCGGATGGCAGGTCAGTCCTATGAGCTTTGCGGTAATATTGATATGAGCTATTTTGACGGTTCGACCGAGGCTCGTACTTTCCACCCGATCGGTACGGCAAACAATCCGTTCAGCGGTGCTTTTGTCGGTGATCAGGATGCGGATGGAAATAATCTTTATACCATTACCAATGTAACGGTTATTTCCTCCAATAATGAAAATGATTATAATGACAACGGTTTATTTGGTGTCGTTAAGGCTGTTGAAAATGCAGGCCGTAATCCGGAAATACATGGCGGAAGTGATGACCTTTGCGGTATCGAAGCTTTCAACCTTGAAAATATCCGTGTTGTCGGCGGTAATTCGGTCGGCGCATTGATCGGTACCTTAACCAACAAAAACGGCGCTATGCTTCAGGATTGGGTTGTTAATTACCCGGTTCGTGATATTCATGTGACAAATTCCGTTGTTATCGGCGGCTCTGAGATCGACAGCAGTGTCGGTCGTCATGTCGGCGGTTTGATCGGTGAGATCGACAGCACCTCGGCGGACATTTCCGGCATCCGCATGGATCATGTTGATGTTGCCACCTATTTCTATGATGCAAAGTTTGCCAATAAGGCTGCTTCCCGTACCGATGGTATCCCGCAGGGTTACTTCACACAGGGCTATTTCAGTCAGACTATGGCGATCGGCGGCGTGATCGGTACGGTTTACAGTGAACAGTATGAAAACGAAATCATACTGAATATCACCGATACGCATGTCGGCAATCTCACCATAGCCCGTGAGAGCACTATGGGTGAAGATGAAGATGCCTATGCAACAATGGATGCCGGTGGAATCATCGGTTCGGCTATGAATAACTATTCGGAAATCGGTTACAGCATGACAACGCTGAATATCGGTTCGCCGGATGCAGCAAACGATGTTACGGTTACGGATACGCAAATCCTTTCTTATGGTAATGCCGGCGGTATTATCGGTGCGGCAAATGTTGCGACGGTTCTCACGAATTGTCTGGTACATGGCTCAAATCCGGAAACTGCTCCGGAAAAATCAGCGATGCAGGTTCTCAGCCGTTCTTACTATTATCTCGGTGGTATTGCCGGTTATCTCGGTACATCCTCCGGTAATGTCAACGATGGTTACGGCAGCACCATGCCGTCAAGCCTTGTCTATGGTTCTGTTGTGAATTGTGCGGTTGAGGGTGCTTATGTCGCTTCTACAGAAACTGCCTATAAAGGTCAGGGCAATGCGCCGATGCGCAATGTTGCAGTCGGCGGTATCATCGGCGGCGGCAACGGTCAGGGATATTCTCCCGAATACGGATACGGCAGCTCAGCTGAAGAAGCGGAGGCGGAAGCACTTGCTCCGTTTGTCTGTGGCTGTACGGTCAATAACAGCCGCATAGAAGGTATCATCACGGGCGGTATCGTCGGTGCGGATGCCGAAATTCAGTACTGCAGTGATGATGAAGCGGATTCCTGGCGCTTATACGGTATAATGGATGAGTGCTTTGCGAATTTCCGTGACTATATTACGGATTGCCATGTGTCGAATTCTCAAATCACTACGGTTGAGGATGCGACCCGTGTGACCGGTGATTGCCCGAGCGGCGGCGGTGAAGCTGTTCTGGTCGATGGTGCCGACTACTTTGTTCTTGCTTCCGGTGTCGGCGGCATCATGGGTACGAATGCTCACTTCCTTTACAGCTATCTGTATTCTGATCAGGAAAAGGAAGTTCTGACTTACGGCTATATTCACGATACGACCATTGAGTATTGTTCGGTGGATAGCGACACGACTGTCGAAAGCCTGCTGCCTTACAGCAATGCTACATCAACCGGTAACGCTGCGGTTGGCGGCGTGGTCGGTTTGGCGTTCACGAATGAGATCGAGAGCGGCTACGGAGAGTTCGGTAATTTTGTTCTCCGTTACAATGAGGTGAGTGCTTCTATCAGCAATTCTGCCGAGCTTTCTACCACAGATGATTTTGATAATCCCTCATTTGAGCCGGAAATCAAGGTCGGTACCGGTGGTATGATCGGCATGGTCAAGGGCGGCTCCAGCGGCGATACGGATTTCTATAATCAGTATTATGTTCGCTGCTATATTCCCGGTATTCATGTCTATACCAGCATTTTCAACGGTGCTTTGACCGGTATGCACGCTCTCGGCGGTGTGATCGGTGTTGTGAACTATGCAGCGGATTACAACGAAGCTGTGTATGACTACTATACATGGGATTGGAGCGAGACGGAAGTTCCCAATCAAATGATTAACGATGTTGCCGTTGCCGGCTCTATTTCGGTTTCCTCTGCGGTAAAATCCGGAAAAACCGGTCAATGCTACGGCGGCTATATCATTGGTCATATTTCTGCCGGTATGGGTTATTACACCTTTGATACTTCGAGTGAATATGTAGTTACTGAAACTCCTGAGCAGATTTTCTGCGACATCTACTACACCTCTTTCGGCAGTGATCCCGATTTGCTTCCGTTTGGCTTCTTAAACGGCGACTACGAGAATGTTGAGCTTCCCATTGTGGATTGTTCCGCATATTGCCTTGATGTGAATTTGAAGGATAACGGCACGAAGCGTTTTGGTGATGTTGATGCGGCAGGAAACCACTTTGTGTGTACAGCCGATATTGACATCACAGAAGGCACGGAAAACCGTTTCGTTATCATGGAGGCAAATCTACCGGAGTATAACTGGCGTGCTTCCAATGATTCGGTTGCAGACCTGACCAATTCCATTATTTCGGGCGGAACGCAGAAGCGAGTGACGGTTCGTGCGAAGCGTACCGGTACGGTTTTGATCTCCATTCCGTTTGTCGGTATTTTGACCGATGGCTCCGGTGAAGGTGAATGGGGCAGCAAGGAGGTATTTATTCCCTGCGGCTTCAAATATGAATCTCCGTCTCAGCCGCCTTTGACGGTTGCTGTTAATAAAACGACCGGTGATGAATACCACTTGGTGCAGAGTGCTTTGGATTTAAGCGTTGTCGGTTACCACATTCGCGGTCAGTTCGACGGTGTTGCGAAAGAGCTGACCAAAGCTGCAGTGGAGATGGGCTGGCATTACGCACTCTACAGCGAAAGCGGTGTGATTGAATGCACCGATGATATGTTCGAATCAGACGGCAGTTTCCCCGGCGGTATGGTGCCGGTCGGTACCGAGAGTCTGCCGTTCACCGGTACTTTTGAAACGCTTCCGGCAGGTGAATACACTTTTACAAGCAGTGATATTTCATACGCCTCCGGCGGAAACGGCGCACTTGTCAACACAACAGTTGACAAGTCGGTCGAATATAAAGAAGTGACGATCAAAAACCTTCAGATGAAGTCGACCGATGAAGGCATCGGCGCAAGTCTGTTCGGTCATG
>JAZUJI010000180.1:0-7521 GCA_045642685.1 Acutalibacteraceae bacterium
TACGGGCGCAAGCGGGAAATGCTGCAAAGTGCCGCCGCAAGTGTCTCTTTGATGGGTGCAGCGTTCGCCTGAGGGCGGTAGCCCCGTTTATGTAAGCCCGCGCCGGAGGTATCAAGCAAAAGGCTGACTACATCCTTATGAATGGAAAACTGAATTTGATGAATCGGCCCCGTTTCTTCAAACCACGGAATGTGATACGTTTCTTTCAGGCGTTCCACCACCGCTTTTTTGATGATGGACTGACAGTCGCTCACGCTGAACAGCTTTGAGTTAATGGAATAACCCTTCACCGGGAACGCATCCCGCAAACCGATCCATTCTTCCCAAGCCAGCGCCTTTGTGCCCTGAAAAAGCTCCTCAAAGCTCTCGGCACGGAAGCTGCCGACTAAAATCTGAACACGCTCTGCATATCGGGAACAGATGTTGACTCGTGCCAGCAAATTTTCATCGCCCGTAAACAGAACTCGCCCGTTTTCCGCCGCAACATCACTTGCATCCAGCAAGCGAAGCTCCTCGGCGATCAAACCCTCCAAGCCAAGCAGACAGGGAATCACAAAATGGATTTGCATGAAAATAACCTCTCACAATGCTATGAAAAATGGGAGTGGATTTCTCCACTCCCGCTATTATATAAGAAAATTCTTTATTCGTCAACAAAATTCAAACAAGTTCGGGTTCGATCAAGCCATAGCCACCGTCTTTGCGGACATAAACCACGCTGACTTTTCCGGTTTCTGCATTGCAGAACATATAGAACATATGACCGACCAGATTCATTTTCAGAATGGCTTCTTCAACCGTTTCCGGGCGAAGCTCAACTGTTTTTGTGCGAACCAAATCAAATTCTTTTTCTTCCGGCTCGTCATCTTCCATGGGCAAAAGGTCGAAGGAAACTGCCTTCATGCGCTTTTCGATGCGGGTCTTGTTCTTGCGAATCTGGCGAATGAGCGAATCCACACAGAGGTCAAGTGCATCGTTCATATTCTCGGCCCGTTCTTCAGCTCTGAAAACCATGCCGTTATTTATCACGGTAATTTCAACGATTTGGTAGTTTTTTTCAACCGCTGCCGTGATTTTGGCTTCGGCAGAATCACCGAAAAAACGCTCAATCTTTGCCAGCTTTTTTTCAGCGTGCTCTTTGAAGGATTCACGAATGGTGCACTTCCTACCGATTGT
Source organism: Acutalibacteraceae bacterium (assembly GCA_045642685.1). Taxonomy (GTDB): domain Bacteria; phylum Bacillota; class Clostridia; order Oscillospirales; family Acutalibacteraceae; genus UBA8612. The sequence continues at coordinate 1,177 of JAZUJI010000180.1, forward strand.
TGTGATTTTCATTCTAACATCTCCTCTTGGTTATATCAGGTCGGCCTTCGCTCGTTAGCAACCTCCCTGCACCTGTATTGTAGCATAGTACACATAAAATATCAATAGCATTTTGATAATTTTATGATTTTTTACCTAAAATCAGCCAAAACGAAAGAAAAGGCGAACAAGTGCCGCCTTTTCAAACCGTATTTATTAAATGGTTTTGCTCAAATGCCTTGTTACATGGCAGCCGAAATTCACGGCAACCGGCAAACCGGCAATATGGGTCGGTGCCGTTTCAATGTTGACCGCCAATGCCGTTGTCTTTCCGCCAAAGCCCTGCGGCCCGATATCAAGCGCATTGATTCGTTCCAGAAGCTCCTGCTCCATCTCTTTATAATAATCCTTTTCGTTATGCGTACTCACACAACGGCACAAAGCTTTTTTTGCAAGGAAAGCACATTGCTCAAAGTCACCGCCGATTCCGATACCGAGCACGATCGGCGGACAAGGGTTGCCGCCGGCTCTCTTTACGCTCTCAAGAACAAATTGCATAATATCCTCCCGGCTTGCTGCGGGGGTAAACATTTTCATGCAGCTCATGTTTTCGCTGCCGAAGCCCTTCGGTGCAACGGTGATTTTTACCCCGTCACCCGGTACAATTCTTTCATGCAGAACTGCCGGTGTATTGTCACCTGTATTTTTGCGCAGCAGCGGATCTTCCACCACCGAACAGCGAAGGAAACCATCCCGATATCCCCGACGAACGCCTTCGTTGATTGCTTCTTCCAGGCTTCCGTCCGTAAAATGAACATCCTGACCGATTTCCAAAAACACAACTGCCATGCCGCAATCCTGGCAAATCGGAATATCCAGCTCCTCGGCAGCGTCTAAATTATTCAATAAATCTTTCATGACACTCAAGGCCAGCGGCTTGGTTTCCGCCGCTGACGCATCGGAAATACATTGTTTCAAATCATCCGGAAGCACCTTGTTGGCTTGAATACACATCAAGGCAATTGCATCACGAACCGTATTGACTGATAATTCTCTCATGACATTCTCCTTGTTAAAGACTGCGAAAAGCACCATAAAGAACAAAACATTCTTTATGATGCTTAACAAAAATCTGTTTATTTGCGGCCGCCCCTGCGAGAGGAGGACTGACTGTAGCGGGAATCGTTGGAACGGCGCAGGTCAGAAAATTTATCATCGCTCACCTGCTTGAACTTTGCCATCATGTCCTCAAAGGTTGCCGGTTCGGCAGAAGACTGCTGCCCCTGCCATGTGTTCGGGCGAGACTGCCTCGGTGCACGGGGACGGGAAAAAGCAGGTTTTTCCTGCGACTGCGGTACGGGTGCCGCCTGTTTGATCGACAGACTGATTTTCCCGTCCGGACTGACAGACAAAACCTTTACCTTTACCTCCTGCCCTTCGGACAAATACTCACGGATCTCTTTCACATAAGTGTTAGACACCTCGGAAATGTGAACCATACCGGTAACATTGCCGGGCAGTGAAATAAATGCACCGAAATTTGTAAGACCTGTGACCTTGCCTTCAAGAATAGAGCCGATTTCAACTGACATGAAATGCTGTTCTCCCTTTATATTTTTTAACTGTCCGAATCTGCATAAACACGCTCGTTCGGCTTAATATAATCCAAATGCTCTCTGGCATACTGCTCAATATATTCTGATGCATTTTCACTGTCAAGCATATGATAAAGGCGTGAATTATCCTCATCATATTCGGAAATCTGTTTGGAATAATCCGCACATTCACCGGTCAAACGCTTAATATCCTGACGCAGTTTGATCTGCGAAATTGTAATCAAGCCGGCAAAAGCAAGAATACCGAGAACTAAAATAACACTGATCGGTCTTTTTTCACGATTCTTTTTCTTCATGGTTGAACACCTGTTATGCCGATGCAGACAAAGAAAAATCATTCATCCGCTGAAAACAGCACCATTTCTTTATTTTATTTATAGCACATTTCAAAGATTTTTCAAGACTTTTTTTTATTATTTTCCCGCTTTTTTGTGACATTTTTGTGAATATAAGCGAAAAAACGCACCAACGGCCGAATGGGAACACAAATCAAGCGGGATAACAGCAAAATCAGCTTTCTGAACAGGTCAAGCAGGATCTGACCGGCTTGAATCACAATACGGCTCAGCGTAAAATAATAGGCAAAAAAGCCGACCGCCATGGCAAAAATAATATAAAGGCGCAAACTGCCGTTATTGACAACAAGCAGAAACAAAACCGTCAAAAACGCCGAAACGGCAAGGAATAAAACATCCTGAACAAATACAGCGTGCTTTCGGTCATTCGCCGCTATTCGCACGATACGGAAAAAATCATACAGCAGCCCCAACAGCGTACCGAAGCCGACCGAAAGCAAAAAGGCCTGGTTTTGAAACGAAGCATCCGGCAGATACATCAGCGAAAAATACGGCTGAAAAAGCCGCCGCTGCTTTCTGCACGCTCCGAAAAGCAGAGAGAAGCAATGTTGCCCTCGACCGACAAATCCCCGGTCTGCGTACTGAAATTGTTGATTTTCAGCTCATTCCCCGAAACCGTCAGTTCACCCATGACTGTTTGAGCAACAATATTCTGTTCATCAAAGCTCGCCACATCACTGACGCCGGAAACCGACAAAAACCGCTTATCCTCCAAAATCAAGCTCTGCTTATTGGCGGCAAGTGCATTGTTTTCCATAATCCATTCCCCTTTCACGGTTTATTTTCAATATATGAAACCGTTCACGGGGTTATGCGTCAGCTCAACTGGCGAAACATCAGAGAAGCATTCTCCTTCGTTGCGTACTCGCTGACATTGAGCACCTCATATCTGGTCAAATTCGCACCCATTTGAATTTCGATCACATCGCCGACTTTTATTTCAAGGGAGGCACGGGCGATCTTGCCGTTGACGGTAACATGCTTGGCATCACACACCTCATTGGCAACGGTGCGGCGTTTGATAATACGGGAAACCTTCAAATATTTATCTAATCTCATTTTCTTCACCCTAAAACAAAAGCTGCCGAAACAGGCAGCTTTTTCGGTATAATAAACAGCAAACTTATTTAACGGCGTTCTTGAAAGCCTGACCTGCTTTGAAAGCGGGAGCCTTGCAGGCGGAAACGGTCATCGCCTCGCCGGTTCTGGGGTTGCGTGCCTGCTTCTCTGCACGCTCACGAAGTTCAAAAGTACCAAAGCCGATCAACTGCACTTTGTTGCCGGAAGCAACCGTAGCGGTGATGGTTTCCAACACGGCGTTAACTGCCTTTTCTGCGTCTTTTTTACTCAGTGCTGCTTTTTCGGCAACTGCGCCGATCAATTCATTTTTGTTCATTGTTTTTTACCTCCAGTTGAATATATAATACAGTTTTATGTATTACCTTGATTTTTTCGCTTCATCCCAAAGCTCATCAAGCTCGGCAAGTGAAGCCTGCTTCATATCGATATTATGCTTTTCGGCAAGCTGTTCCACGATTGAAAAACGGTTAAAGAACTTATCCGTTGCCGCAGTCAAAGCCTCCTCAGCATCGACATCAAGGAAACGGGAAACATTCACCGCCGAGAACAAAACATCGCCCAGCTCATCTGCCGCATCGTTCTCACTGCCGCTGCGCACTGCTTCCCGAAGCTCTGCAATTTCTTCTTCAAGCTTGTCCAATGCGCCGGAAATATCTTCCCAATCAAAACCGGCTTTTGCCGCTTTTTTCTGAATCTTCGTGCTCCTCATAAGCGCCGGCAATTCACGGGGAACTGCCTGCATGGCCTGAGTCGTTGTCTTCTGCCCTTTGGTCTGACGCTTAATGTCATCCCAGTTCGTCAGTACATCGTCAACACCGTCAACCTTTACTTCACCAAACACATGAGGATGCCGCACAATCAGCTTTTTGCAAATACCGTCCGCTACATCGTCAATGTTGAACACACCGGCTTCGGTTTCGATCTGCGCATGGAACACAGCCTGAAGCATCAGGTCACCGAGTTCCTCCTGCAAAAGCACCTTATCGTCTTTGTTGATTGCCTCGATAACCTCGTAGGTTTCTTCAATCAAATCTTTTTTAATGGTGGTGTGGGTCTGAACAGCATCCCACGGGCAGCCGCCCTCGCCGCGCAGCACCGCAACGATTTCAACTAAATCATCAAATTTGTAGTTTGATTTGAAGCAAAAATGATCAACCATATTCTTTCTCCGATTCACTCAATCTTTTCTCATATTACCCTAAAAAGTCAAATTTTTCAAGTACTTTTGCAATTTTTTTGCCCTTCGGCAGCATAATAACATCCTCATAGGAAATGCCCTTGCAAACGAGCAGACAGGCGGCATAAACGGCAACTGCAACACAAATTGCAATCAATGTGGAAATATTATATCCGTTGAGCCTGGAGGAACCGCCGAAAGTGAGGATACGGGATAAAACCGCCTGTGTCGCAAAAGCGGAAAAAGCACAAACGGCGGAACAAACCAACGGTTTGACCACAGTGGAAACAATATTGATCCGGCAGCCGGATACTTTTATAGTATAGTAAACATTCAACGCAATAATGATCACATAGCAAACCACCGTGCCGATGGTCGCACCGTAAATATTGAACTTCGGTATACCGACAAAAATGAAATTGCAGATAACCTTTGTGATGGCACCGATGGCGATGGTTTTGGCGGGAATATCCGCACGACCCATTGCCTGCAAAACATTGGTCAAAGGGGTTGAAAGAGCAATGATACAGGTAGCAAAGCCGTAGATTGTTACAACAGGTGCGGCGATCGGTATCAGGTTAGCCGATTTAGTGGAGGCGTAAAGCAGGGACAAAATCGGCTCTGCCAAAACAGCAATACCGAAGCCTGCCGGTGCGGCAACCAGCATACAGACACGAACCACCGAATTAATTGTGGAAGCAACCTCTTTGCGCTTTTTTAAGGCACGGGCAGAGGCAAGAGCCGGAATGGCACTGACACCGAGAGTCATGGTAATGGATGTGATCAGACTCTTAAAGTCAAGAGCCGAGAAATAGCAGCCGATCAAATAGGTCGGAATATCTTTATCCAGAGTCTGTGAGCCTTGTAACGAGGCGGCAAAGGCTGTTTTGAAGTAATCCAGATTGTTCGCAACGACCTGCGACAAACGGGTACGAATGGTAAAATTGTCAATCAGATTGGTCACATTCATGATCAATGCGCTGATCACCATCGGGATCGCAATGGTGATCATCATTTTGACGACCTTATCGGGCTGCTTCGGGCGAGGCGAATTGACCAGCATTTCCCTGGTGAAATAATCGCCCTTGAACTTATGAAGCAGGATCATAAACACCAGAGCGGCAATCGTACCGATGGTAATGGACAGCACAGCGGCAGCGGCAGCATAAGGGTAAATGCGGCTGAGTGCCTGCGATTCATTTTCGCAGACCTGACCAAACACCGAAAGCCCGCTTTCAAAACGCTTCAAGCCGTAATTCATAACATATTTGGCAAAGAAAATGCCGAGCACCAGCTTACCGGAGGCTTCGATCACCTGTGATACCGCAGTCGGTGTCATGTTTCGCATACCTTCATAATAGCCGCGGTATGTAGACATCATGCAGCAAAAGAAAATGGACGGTGCGATGGCAAGAATCGACCAGAGGTTATCCTTACAGTCGGCGATCAGCACATAGGGAATGGCAATGATCACCAGCAGCAGAGTACCGACTACACCGACGATAAAGAACAGCCGCATTGCCAGACGGAAAATCATGCGTGCATCACGGTAACGGCCTAAGGACACATTTTCCGACACCATTTTTGACACGGCGACAGGCAGACCTGCCATGGAAATAGCATAAATCGGCGTATAAAGCTCGTATGCCGAACTGAAATAGCCGCGTCCGACCTCGCCGATCAATGCGGTCAGCGGAATTTTGTAAATGGCTCCGATAACTTTGACGATCAAGGTGGCGACTACGAGAATCATAGCGCCGTTGAGCATGGTTTGCCCCTGCCCTTTTGTCTTTCTTGTTTCCAAAACAACACATCCTTACGGAAATTATTTGATTATTTATCTATTCCCGAGAAACTCCCGCATCAGCGAATCCTGCGGAACAAGCTCAGGTGAAAGTGCTTCGAACGGTTCCAGCTGCCTTTTTATGCGAACAGCCTCCGGGAACCACTCGCTGCCCTCCGGCACCGTATCAAGCAGCCTGAGTGCCTCCGTGCGGAAAACACACGGCTCATAGTTATGGATGGAATCGATCTGTATATCGGCACAGTATTTATAGGGCGCCAAATACTTGTTTTCACCCTCCAACACCTTGCCCCACAGCGAAAAAGTGTTTTCCACCGAGCTGCTGCGAAAGCG
>JAZUJI010000181.1:0-8095 GCA_045642685.1 Acutalibacteraceae bacterium
CCGCATATCTTGTGTTATCTTATTCATAGCGATTAGAGTACCTGCCTTTCGGTTTTGTCTTGCAACTCTACCTTAACACAGGTTCGCTCTATTCGCTTCTCTTTTTTTCCTTACTGTCTCACATCATTGTAACACATACAGCAAAATTCGGATTAGAAAGTGCGCCGCTATTGAAAAAATTTCTCAGTTATGGTATTATAACCGAAAAAGGAGGTTTTGTTATGCAAAAATCTAAACTCAATTTGAAACCTTTTTACGCTCTTTGGTTTGTGATGACCGCTGCATATGCCGTTTGGATGGCATTTTTCCTCAAATTCGATACATACCCGGGCAATGAAACCGGAATGAACGGCAGTATCGGTCGCTACATTGCATGGAGCATCTTTTCGGTCGCTGCTTTACTGTTGTTCCCGGTTTATCTGAAGCTTTTCCTCGGTGAAAAAAAGCCGGGCAAAGGGCTAAAGCTGTTTTGCCTGATCAACCTTGTGTTCGCCTTTGTTTTTATCACATGGTACGGCTTTTTCCGCAATCCGATCGAGCTTACTGCCAGCATGATCGGTCTGGAATTTCCGTGGCACTTCAAAATGTGGGGCTTGTTTGCTTCCCTTTCGATTTTCACCAATGTGCTGTACGCTTACCGTATGGACGGATATTTCGGCAAAATCGGTCTTACCTGCGGTTCGATCGGCTGTGCGGCGATTTATGTCACGATCAATGTACCGTCTGCCGGTGAGGATCTGATTCTGAACTCTCTGCGCTGTATGTCGCATTGGACCGGTGCGCTTTTGTTTGCGTTTCTCGGAGCCGGTTCCATTGTGGTGTTCCTGCTTCATAAGTCAAGAGAGAAGAATATCCGCTACATAATCGTTACCGCATTATTCGGTGCGGTTCTGGCACTTATGCTGATTCTGCTTGTTACGGTCGGCAAAAACGGTTTGATTGAGAGCCTGCCGATGTGGGCGGCCTATCTGGTGCTGTTCCTGATCAACTTTACGAATTTGTTCCGAACCGAAAAGCAGCCCGACGCCGTTGAACAGGCGAAGGAACCGGCAATGAAGTAATGGGAGGAAGAAAATTATGATTCCGTTTTTGAAAATTGCTCTGTCGCTGCTTTTATCGGTCGTGTCGCTGATTTCGTCACCCGTTTTCGGAAATTTTGCGCAAAAAATTGAGCCGAAAGACGCTCAGAACATCTGTCTTTCCGCTTCAATTATTTCCGATATTCATTTTGATGAGAGCCGTAAGCTTTCGCCGTATGTGCTTGAAATGGGTCTTTACGATATGCAGAATGCCGCACGGGCAAATGATGCTTTGATCATGCTCGGTGATGTGACCAATCACGGTTATGAAGAACAGTACAAAATGCTCGAAAAAACACTGAAAAAGTATAATCCCGCCAATCGGCTTGTGCTGGTGGAGGGAAACCATGACACATGGACGATGGATGATCACTATGAAGAAGCCGAAAAGCTTTTCACAACCTATAATGAGCGGATCACCGGTCAAAAAGCGGAACACGCTTATTATTCTACGGTGATCAACGGCTATTCGTTCATCTGCCTTGCCAGTGAATATGACCATGTTGACGCATATATCAGCGATGAACAGCTTCGCTGGTTTGATGCGGAAATGGAAAAAGCATCTGAAAGCGGTCTGCCGATTTTTGTTTGCTGCCACTGGCCCGTCAATCAAACGCACGGCTTGCCCGATACATGGGGCTTTGAAAAAGATTATCCGCCTGAAAAGGGCGGTTTAGGCGCTCAGTCCGAGCAGGTGTGGAACATTCTGAAAAAGTATCCGAATGTGTTTTACCTTACGGGTCACATCCATTCGGGCTTCACCAATGAATTTGATGCAAAAATCTACAAGTATCACAGCATTGAAACGGTGGATTCGGTGCATTTGGTGAATCTGCCGAGTTACAGCAATATGACCATTCGCGGTCGTATTTCATTTGGTACGGGTTATCAGATGGAAGTGTATCCGGACAAGGTTCTGTTCCGTGCGAGAAGCTTTTCTGCCGGTGCGTGGTATACGCTGTACGACTATGAAATTGTGCTGCAGCCCGTTTCCCGGTAATGCACCGAAAGCAGGGAAACGCTGAAAAAGGAAACAGGGGATTTTTATGATTTTGGAAGAACTTACCGCCTTTTCCAATCTTTACGGTTCGGACGAGGAACTGGTTTTGGCAGGCGGCGGCAATACCTCTGCCAAAGACGGAAATATTATGTATATCAAAGCCTCCGGTACACAGCTTGCCACCATTACGCCCGACGGCTTTGTGGCAATGGATCGAAATAAGCTTGCCGGAATTTTGACCAAAGAGTATCCGAGCGGGGACGATGCGAGAGAAGCAATGGTTCTTGCGGATCTGAACGATGCCAGAATGCCCGGTCAGGGAGAAAAGCGCCCAAGCGTTGAAACGGTTCTGCACAGCTTGTTTGAACAAAAATATGTTTTGCATCTGCATCCTGCTCTCATCAACGGCTTGACCTGCAGTCAACAGGGAAAAGAAACAGCAAAAAAGCTTATCGCAAATCCTTTTATCTGGATCGATGCGTGCAAGCCCGGTTACATTTTGTCTAAGATCTGTTTTGATGAAATGAATCGGTTCAAGGCCGAAACCGGAAAAGCCTGCGATATGCTCCTGCTTGAGAATCACGGCATTTTTGTTGCATCCGATACAGTTGATGGTTTGGGCGAAAAACTCAACAGTGTGCTGGCTTCGCTCAACGGGGCAGTCAAACGCCTGCCGGATTTTGAAACCGGTGTTTTTGACGGCGAAAAGGCGGAAAAATGCTTCGGCGTTATCCGTGAGATTTACGGTGACGATTGTGTGATTTCCTTTGAACCGAGTATTGAGGCACTTCGTTTTGCCGAAACGCCGGAGTCTGCTCAGCCGATCATGAGACCGTTTACACCGGATCATATCGTTTACTGTAAACAGCATCAGGCTTACGGCCATTGCAACGGTTGCATTGCCGGTGCGGTGGAACGCTGCTTTGAAAAGAACGGCTATATGCCGAAAATCATCCTCATCAGCGGCTGCGGCTTCTTTGCTGTTGATTCTTCTGCCAAAGGCAGTCAGACGGCGGCAATGCTGTTTAACGATGCTATCAAAATTGCCGTTTATGCTGAAAGCTTCGGCGGTGCAAAGCCGATGAGTGATGAATTATCCGATTTTATTGCCAACTGGGAAGTTGAATCTTATCGCCAAAAGCAAAATAAAGGAGAGGCGTAAAAATGCTTTATACGATTGAAAATCAATATTTAACCGCACAAATTGACGACATGGGTGCACAGCTGCACTCCGTAAAATCCAAGGATAACGGAATCGAGTACATCTGGCAGGGAAATCCGGACATTTGGTACGGTCAGGCACCTGTTTTGTTCCCGGTCATCGGCCAGCTTCACAACGACAAATTTCTCTATAACGGTGCCGAATATCCGCTGGCAAAGCACGGTTTTGCCAGAAAAACGCTGTTTCAGGCGGCGGATATTGAGGGCGCACGGGCTGTTTTTCTGCTGAAAAGCAGCGAAACCACCAAGGCAATGTTCCCCTTTGATTTTGAATTGGAGGTATGCTTTGAATTGGTCGGCCGTGCCATTAAGGTGACACATACCGTGTCCAACACAGACAGCAAAACCATGTTCTTTTCTTTGGGTGCACATCCCGGCTTCAACTGCGAGATCGGCGATTATCTCGAGTTTGAAGAGAGTGAAGAGGGTGCCGTTGTTGAAAAAATCGACAAAGAAAATATTATCATCGGCAACAAGTTCCCGGTTGACCTTGTGGACGGCAAAAAGCTGTATTTGACTTCTGACCTGTTCAAGGCGGATGCTCTGATTTTTTCTGACCTCAACTCCTCGGTTGTGACGCTTCACGCCAAGGATCGCACGGTTCGTTTTGATTTCGGCGATGCTCCGTTTCTCGGTATCTGGGCAAAGCCGAACGCACCGTATGTGTGCATTGAGCCGTGGTACGGCGTGAATGATGACCGCATCCGCTACGATGATATTTCCCAAAAGAGAGGTATTCAGTCGATCGAGCCGAACGAAAGCTTCGATTTGGTTTGGATCGCTGAGTTTTAACAGGCGTGATTTACCCGTGCGGATTTTTTCTGCATGGGTATTTTTTTGTTTTCACTTGCATACCGCAGCAGAATGTTCTATAGTAAGAAAGAATTCAATTTTATGAAAATGGAGACGAATTATGGAAAAATATGCAAGATTTAGGTATCAGCCTTGTCTGCCGCTTGGAAAAGACGGACGCCGGGTAACGGCAAGCCGGGAGCATATCGCCCTGTCACGCAAAGCGGCAGCGGACGGTATGGTGCTGCTCAAAAACCGCAAAAATGCTCTTCCGTTGAAAGACGGTTCAAAAATCGCTCTTTTCGGCAAGGCGACTATTGAATACATCAAGGGCGGCGGCGGAAGCGGCGATGTGAACACACCCTATATCCGCAGCATTTATGACGGATTCGCCGAAAAAGGCGAGCGTGTTTCAATCTATCAACCGCTGATTGATTTCTACAAAGCGTATGTGAAAGAGGAACAAAAAAAGATTCCGACCGATGAGCAAATCAATGCGACCTGGGATATTGTCAACGCCATGGAATTTTGCCAGAAGCGTGACGACATTACTTACGATACTTTTTTCAGTATGCATGTGAAAGAAGCCTTTGTACCCGATGATTTGATTGTTTCTGCGGCTGAATTTGCCGATACGGCAATTATTACGCTCAGCCGTTTTTCTGCGGAGGGAACCGACCGCAGACCGGTGCCGGGTGATTATTATATCTCCGAGTTGGAGCGTGAACTGATCGACCGCTGCGGTAAGTTTTTCAAAAAGGTTATCATTGTTTTGAACACCGGTGCGGTAGTTGATTGTGAATACTTTGCCGAAAACGAAAAGGTTGATGCGGTTCTGCTCAGCTGGCAGGGCGGTATGGAAGGCGGTGCGGCAATCGCCGATGTGATTTGCGGCGATGTTTGCCCTTCCGGCAAGCTGGCGGACACGGTCACGAAGTCCTACGATGCCTATCCGAGCAAAACGGATTTTACCGAGGATTTCGGGTATTTGAATTACTCCGAGGATATTTATGTCGGATACCGTTATTTTTCAACGATTCCCGGTGCATCCGATTCGATTCGTTATCCGTTCGGCTATGGCTTGTCTTACACAACCTTTGCGTTGGACGGTGCGGTTTGCGGTGAATCGGACGGTATTGTTACGGCGGCGGTGCGTGTAACCAATACGGGCGCAGTCAGCGGCCGGGAAGTGGTTCAGCTCTATTTTTCCGCTCCGCAGGGCAAGCTCGGCAAACCGGCTTTGCAGCTTGCTTCTTTTGCTAAAACCAGGCTTCTTGCACCGGGTAAGAGCGAAACACTTGCGCTGAGCTTTGATGTGAAGCAAATGGCGAGCTTTGATGATTTGGGCAAAATTGCGAAATCTGCCTATGTACTGGAAAAAGGGGAATATTCATTTTTCCTCGGCACATCGTCCGCAGAGAATCAAAAGCTGGATTTTGTCTATTCGGTCGATACAGACCTTGTGACGCAGCAGTTGACACAGCTCTGCCGTCCGTTCAAATTGGCTGAGCGTATGCTTGCAGACGGCAGCTTTGAGGCATTGCCGATGGGTGAGGAGATTCACAATAACGGTACACACGAACCGAATGAAGCATCTGCACCCGAAAAGCTTGTGATGTTTGACCGTGTCGGGGAAGACTGCACGATGGAGGAATTTGTCAAGCAGTTTACGCTGGATGAATTGATGGATTTTGTCGGAGGGCAGCCGCCCACAGGGGTTGCCAACACCGGCTGTTTCGGCGGCTTGAAGCGTCTTGGTGTCCCGGCTGCGCCGACAGCGGACGGTCCTGCCGGACTGCGGTTAGACAAAGCAACCGGAATCCCGACAACGGCTTGGCCCTGTGCAACGCTTTTGGCTTCCACCTGGGACACCGAACTGGTTTATCAGGTCGGTCAGGCGGCAGCAAAGGAAATTCGGGAAAACAACATCGGTATTTGGTTGGCTCCCGCTATGAACATTCATCGGGATCCCTTGTGCGGACGCAACTTTGAATATTATTCGGAGGATCCGCTTCTGGCGGGCAAAATTGCCGCCGCCGCCATTCGGGGGATCCAGTCGGCAAAGGTAGCTGTTTCACTCAAGCATTTTGCCTGCAACAACAAAGAAGCCAATCGTATGGGCTGCGATGCCCGCTTGTCTGAGCGAGCCTTGCGTGAAATCTACCTCAAGGGCTTTGAAATTGCCGTAAAAGAAGCTGACCCGTGGACGCTGATGTCCTCATATAATCTGATCAACGGTCAGCATACTTCTGAAAGTTATGAGCTGCTTACGGGCATCCTGCGCAATGAATGGGGCTTCAAGGGCATGGTCACCACCGATTGGGGCGTGAAAAACGACCCGGTGCAGGAAGTAATCGCCGGAAACGACATGAAAATGCACATCGGTTATCCGGCTGACCTGAAAGCTGCTTATGATACCGGTCGTCTGACAAGAGCAGATTTGGAAGCGTGCGTCATCCGAATCCTTCAAATGATTGAAAAATTGGCTGAATAAATACGAATAAAGAGCGGTTCACAAAAATTTTTTGTTGCGCCGCTCTTTTAATATTTTGAGAAAAAACGAGGAAATCAGAGTATATTGAAGAAAAACAGAGATTTCTTAAAACGGGTTCCGTCTACTGTTGAAAAAATGTCGATTTTTTTCAAAAAATTGTTGACTTTTGCTGTTTTTCCAACTATATTTATATGCGTATTCATACATAATCAGGAGAGGGGCTGCATAATTGGAAGAGAACATTATTATTGATTTGCAACATATATCCGTTTCCTATGACGGAGAACCAATATTAAAAGATTTGAGCCTTTACATCCGGGATAAGGAGTTTATTACCTTGCTCGGTCCCTCGGGCTGCGGCAAGACCACTACGCTGCGGGTCATTGCCGGCTTTATCGATCCGAATGAGGGCAAGGTCATCTTTGAAAATAAAGTAATAAATGGTGTACCGCCGCACAAGAGGCAGGTTAACACCATTTTTCAGCGTTATGCGCTTTTTCCGCACTTGAATGTTTTTGAAAATATTGCGTTCGGTTTGCGCCTGAAGAAAGCCGGCAAAGAGGAGATCAACCGCACCGTAACACAGATGCTGGAGCTTGTGAATCTGAAAGGCTTTGAAAAGCGTAATATTCAGTCACTTTCCGGCGGTCAGCAGCAGCGTGTTGCCATTGCGAGAGCGTTGGCAAACCGCCCCCGTGTGCTTTTGCTGGATGAGCCGCTCGGTGCATTGGATTTGAAGCTGAGAAAGGATATGCAGAACGAGCTGAAAAACATTCAGCAGCAAATGGGCATTACTTTTATTTATGTTACGCATGACCAGGAGGAAGCTCTTTCCATGTCCGATACGGTTGTGGTTATGAACAACGGTGTAATTCAGCAAATCGGTACACCGATCATGATTTACAATGAGCCGAAAAATGCGTTTGTTGCCGATTTTATCGGTGAAAGCAATATTCTTGATGGCGTGATGCGAAGCGATTTCGTTGTTGATTTTTCCGGTCACCGTTTTGATTGCCTTGATAAAGGCTTTGCGGCGAACGAAAATGTCGATGTGGTCGTTCGACCCGAGGATGTCGTTGTTGTTTCGCAGGAGCAGGGGATGCTCAAAGGTGAAGTGACTTCTGTCACTTTCAAGGGCGTTCACTTTGAGATTATTGTTGACATCGGCGGCTTTAAGTGGATGATTCAAACCACTGAATATCATGAGGTCGGCAAGTGTATCGGCTTGCGCATTGACCCCGACTCCATCCACATTATGAAAAAGAGCGAGTATTCCGGCTTGTACGGTGATTACAGTTCGTTCAGCGAGGAGTTTGACGAATTATCGGATGCTTCGGTCGATATGACTGAGGAGGAATGAACATGAAAAAAAGCTCCTCCATGGCAAGAGCCGCCGCATCGCCGCATATTGTGTGGTCTGCCGTGTTCATTGTTGTGCCTTTGTTTGCCGTTATCTATTACGCTTTTACAAATGCGGACGGTCAGTTTTCACTCGAAAGCATTTTTCTT
>JAZUJI010000182.1:0-14116 GCA_045642685.1 Acutalibacteraceae bacterium
GTTGAGGAAAAATACTCGGTTGCCATTGAAACCGCTTTGGGTGCCGCTTTACAAAATATCGTAACCGAAACCGAAAACGACGCCAAGCGTGCTATCAACTACCTGAAGGATAACCGCCTGGGTCGTGCAACCTTCCTGCCTGTTTCCGCCATTCGGGGGCGCAGGCTGGATGAAAAAGGTCTGGAGGATTGTTACGGTTTTATTTCCGCTGCCGATGAATTGGTGGGAAGCGGCCATGAGATCCGTGAAATCGTATCTTCCCTTTTGGGCAAAACCGTTGTGGTGGACGATATGGACTGCGCCGTAGCCATCGCCAAAAAATACAATCATCGTTTCAAAATCGTTACGCTGGACGGTCAGGTCGTCAACCCGGGCGGTTCGATGACGGGCGGTTCCCGCACCCCTAACGCCGGTATTCTCAGCCGTGCCAATGAAATCGAACGCTTAAATGCGGAATGTGCCAAATTGGAACAGCAGCAGGAAGCCATGCAGGCAGATTACAAGCAAATGCTGTCTGATTTAGCTGCCTGCCGTGCGGATTTGAGCGGAACCCAGGCGGATCTGACCCGTGCGCAGGAGGACATCATTCGCCGTGAAGGCGAAATCAAACTGCTGCGTGACCGCTTGAACGACACCAACCGTTCACTCGACGAGCTGCAGACCGAAAAGGAAACCGCAGGCGAACGCCTGACCGGTCTGCAAAAAAGCATGGAACAGATTCAGGGTGAAATCCGTGAGCTGGATACGCAGATTGCCGAATTGCGCCAAGTGACAACACAATTAAATCAAAGCCGTGAACAACTGAGTGTGGATGAGGATGAAAACCGAAGAACGGAAAGCCGTGCAAAGCTTGATCTGCTTGCCGTTCAGAAAGATATTCAATCGAAGCTGGAAACCGTTGCCATGCTGCGCCACCGCATGACCAATCAGGGTATCCGCATGGAAGACCTCAACCGTGAAATCAGCGAGATCGCACATAACAGCTGCGATATAAAGGTGAACATCACCGAGCTGGAGCGGCAGGCGGAAGAATTGAGAGCCAGGGGCAAGTCCTCCGGCGAGGATGTGGAAAAGCTCATTGCCCACAAAAACGAGCAGGATATGCTGGCAACCCGGCTTCGCCAGGAGGAGCGTGCCAGATCCGGCGACCGTGAAAAGCTCGGCGGTGAGGTCGCCCGTTTGGAAGAACGCAAGACCGTAATGGAAAAAGAGCTGGATGACACCGTGGCAAAGCTTTATGACGAGTATCAGCTCAGCCGTCGTGAGGCGCAGGAGTTGGGCATTGTGCTGGAGGATGTTGCCGAGGCACGCCGTCATTTGCAGGAGATAAAGAATAAGATCCGTGCTCTGGGCAGCGTCAATGTCGGTGCGATCGACGAATATAAAGAAGTATCCGAACGGTACGAATACATGAGCGCACAAATCAGCGACATTGAAAAATCCAAAACCGAGCTGGAAAAGCTGATCACCGAGCTGACGGCAAAAATGGCGGAGCAGTTCCGGGAGCAGTTTACCAAAATCAACCGCCACTTCGGCGAAACCTTCTCAGAATTATTTGACGGCGGCAAGGCAGAGCTTGTGCTCGAGGATGAGCACAATGTATTGGAATGTCCGATCGAGATCAAGGTTCAGCCGCCCGGCAAAAATGTTCAGAACATTGACTTGCTTTCCGGCGGTGAAAAGGGCTTGTCTGCGATCGCATTGCTCTTTGCCATTCTGAAGGTTTCACCGGCACCGTTCTGCTTCTTCGATGAAGTGGAAGCGGCTCTGGACGAAGTAAATGTGGTGCGTTACGCTCAGTATGCACGCCGCATGACCGCAAACACGCAGTTTATTCTCATCACGCACCGCCGTGGTACGATGGAGGAAGCCGATGTGCTCTACGGCGTCACAATGCAGGAAAAGGGTGTTTCCAAGCTGCTGGAGCTGAAAACGGCAGAGCTTGCCCGAAAATTAGGCATTGCGTGATTAACCGAACCAAATACAGCCAAGAATACAGGCGACAGGAAAAACCTGCCGCCTGATTTTTTTACATATTTTTTGAGGTGAATAAAATGAAAAAGAAAATCCTTATCTTTGTGTTTTTGTTTGTGCTGGCATTGGGCGTTGTATCGGTGGCTCGATTTGCGCAGGACTGTGCCGAGGTGCGAAACGATGTGCTCCGGCTTCATGTGGTTGCGGATTCCGACAGCGAGCAGGCTCAGCGGCTCAAGTTGCTGGTGCGGGATGCCCTGCTGAAAAAAGGCAAGCAGGTGTTTGACGGATCCGTAACCGCAAACGATGCCGTGGAGCGGATCACACCGCAAATTGCGCAGATGGAGCAAACCGCCGAACAGGTTTTGCGTGAAAACGGTTGTGAGGACCGGGTAAAAATCACGGTGCAGAAAGAGTTTTTCAACACCCGCTGCTATGAGCAGTTCACCATGCCGGCAGGTATATATACGGCGGTGCGTGTGAACATCGGACAGGCTCAGGGGCATAATTGGTGGTGTGTGATGTTTCCGCCGCTGTGTCTGCCGGCGGTGAGCCGTCCGGAAGCGGAAAGCTATTTCAGCAAGAACGAAAAGCGTGTGATCACTGCCTCACCGCAGTACGAGCCACGGTTCAAAATTGTGGAGGTTGCGGAAAAAATCATCAACGCCTTTGCTTAACGCAGAGCGCACACGGTAAAAAAGAACAACTGACCTGCTACGAGATCAGTTGCTCTTTTTATTATCCGATGAAAAAAATCGTTCCCGCTAAAAGAGATTGTGCGGTGAAATAGGAAACGACTGTGAACGCATGGACTGCGGGTGTTTTGTATTTTTCGCTGAAAAAGCTCATGCCAAGTGACAAATCCGATTGCAGGAAGCAAAGTCCGCCGAGGGGGAGCATCAGCACCGTGGCAATACTCGGGTTCTGCTGCTTTTGCAGAATGGTGACTGCCAGCGCAAGGGCGGAAACCGCCATGGAGCAGACCAGCAGGGCATACAGAAAACAGGGAACCGTCAGCTTGCCGGTCTTAACACCTAAAATGCGAAACGCAATTAAAAAGAGAACGGCGGCAACGACCGGTACGATCATCTGCCAATAGTAAACATTGACATAGAGGTGTAGCATTTCACTTTGCACCGATGAGAAAGCCCCGATGAAGAAAAAGTGCCCGACAAAAAAGGAAACTGCCCCGACGCCGTAATTGATTTTTTCATTTCCCTTCGGAATATGTAACAGGAAATCCCCGATCCACGACAGCACGAACGCAAGCAAAAGCATCAGCGAATAATGATTGATTTCGCCGCAGTACAGCACGCCGAGCAAGGCAAGGGCAAGGTAACAGGTGGCGCAAATCATTTTGTTTCGCAGCGATGTCATGGTGCGGGTCGGATGAAAGGTTTTTAAGTATTGCCGCAAAAAAAAGATTTCGACCGCCAGAATCAACGGGACGGAAACTATGAGAAAAATATGTTTTGCGATATGCATGAATCATACTCCGTATATCAGACAATTTTTCCGTAATGGGTCGGCTCTAAGACCAAATCAAGGTTTTTCATGACGGCTCGAACGATGCCGAAAATGGTGGGATTGGGGAACAGACCGCCCAGAGAGTCCGCAACATTGACGGCAAGGCTGCGCAAGGTCGGCATGGTAGTCGGCTTGAGCGAAACACGACCGCTGCGGAAAGAGAATTTCAATCGGCGCTGACCGACGGCTTCCAGCGGACGAATCCACACCTCAAGCGTGCCCTTATCCGTCCATGCGGCGGAGGATGCCGCCGTGTAGTCCAGCTTGCCCAGACGGATGCGGCTTTGCCGTTCGGTACCGTCCATGCCGATATGGATGATGTTGGCTTCATCGCCCTCGGTCCAGTACATCGTACATTCATCCTCATAGAAGCTGAATTTGATGTTATCCATGGGACCGGCTTTGTCCGCCGACATATACACCGCCGCAAAGCTCAGCACGCTCAGCGGATAACCGGCAACCGCAAGTGCCTTGTTGGGTGTAATCCGGATCGTGCGCCCGTCCAGCTTCTTTTCCCATGTTTTGCTGCGCTCACGGGGAGCAATCCCGGTCAGCGGCTTCAACGCCGGAATTTCCGCTTTGACGGGGGCATCCTCGTCGATAAATGCGTCGGGGAAATGGCGCCAAATGGCATCCCGGACTTTTTGCTCGTTGACTTCGTTGTTGGTGGTGATAAGGATCGCATCCAGTTTTTCAAAGACAATGGCAAACTGCGAAAACATTCCGTCAAAACGGTAAGCATCCTCACAGCCGCCGCACCGCCAGAAGAAATAGCCGTAGCCTACGGTGTTGTCAATGCCGACATCGTTGGAATTGTCCGCCTGTTTTTTGGTAGCTTCCGCAGTCCATTCTTCGGGAATGATCTGCTGACCCATGTACTGCCCGTGATTCAGGTAGCACAGGGCGATTTTGGCGAGATCTTCGGTCTTCAGGAAAATGCCCCAGCCGCCGGTTTCCACACCGAGCGCATCGCGCTCCCACGCAGGCACTTCGATCCCCAACGGCTCGTACAAACGGGGCGTGAGGTATTCCGTTACGGTCATGCCGGTCAGACGGGAGATCATGGCGGCAATGCAGTAAGTGTTTTCGCTGATATATTTCCAGCCTTCACCGGGCTTGAACGCCCAGCGGCTGTCCAGAAAATCCTTGACCCAGGTTTTGGAGGTTTTGTCGCTGAGGATGCTGACATCTTTACCGGCTGTCATGGTCAGCAGCGCACGCAGGGTGATTTTTTCATCGTCTTCCGTGCGCTTTCCGGTACGGTATTCCGGGAACACATCCAGCAGCTTTGTGTCAAGCGTCATCAGCCCTTCGCTTACCGCAAAGCCTGCAGCGGTGGAAATGACGCTTTTACTCACGGAATACATCGTGTGCGGTAAATCGGAAGTATACGGCTCACGCCAGGTTTCAAAGGCAACCTTGCCGTGGCGCAGGATCATCAGGGAATGGGATTCGATCCCGCTTTCCTCGATGTCACGGATGTATTCGGCAAGAGCAGACGAGGAAACACCGACTTCCTCCGGAGAGGAAACTCTCGGGAGAGATTTTTGCAAGCATACCGGCATAAAATAACCTCCTTAATATTGTTCGGAACCATTCAATATGTGTACGGGCTGAAAAAAGTGTCAGCTGTCACTTTTTTCCTTTTTTGCCCAGCGGGAACGGAAGAAAATCTGTAACAATACAACAAAGCAAATGCCGAACACTGCGGCACCGATACGGGCAGGTGTGATGGCAACATCGCCCTTGACGGTCTTTCCGTCCTTCACGGTGAGATTGCGAACGGCAAGGTCAAGGCGCACACGAGCCTTTGTCATTTCAGCCACTGAGTTGTTGCCGGTTTTGATCAATACTTTTGCCTGCGCAAGAGCCTTGTCATACTCCTTCACACGGTTGCCGGGACAAGCCTGCGTGGAAGCGTCTTGGGCTTCGAGGATGCAGTCAATCAGCTTTGCACGCTCATTGGTGTTGGCGGCAAGATAGGCGGCAAAATCCTCGGGATAGGCGGTTTCGATAACCGTATATCCGCGGGCAATTACATCATCCCAGCTTTGTGAACAGTCCATGCGGCCGGCGGAAACCGTCGGATCGGCAAAAGAAAACATTCCTTTGACACCGCATTTGGCAAATTCTGTTGTGACGGTGCTGTGAAGAACCACACCGAACGGATTTTTGGTTTGAAGCTGAACAGCTTCCGTCTGAGTACATCCTGCGTAAGCTCTGATGCAGTTGACGGCACTAAAATAGATATTGCCCCTGTAACAGCCGATAACGGAAACATTTTTGTCCCTGCTGTCGAGCCATGCTTTTACAGCCTTGCTTTTTGCGTGAAAGCGCAGACAAAGACGATCCAGTGCATCGTTTTTCTCTGCTTCGTTATATACGGAATCTGCCTGAGCGGTATCGGTCACATCAATAAGGATTTTGACCCGGGCAGCATCGTTGGGCCATACAGATGCGTTCGGTTCGGCCGGTTTGCCGGAGCCAACCTGCTGATCCGAATCGGTTCCAGCGGCTTCGATCGCCTGCAAAGCATCCGAAAAGGTAAGACTGCCCGAAACGCTCAGATAATCCGCACCGGCACGGATGCCCTGACGGACTTCTTCCGCCGTGGTGCACACGGCAGCAAACCGGATGCTCTGATTTGCCGGAGCAAGGGCAAGAATATCCTCCGTAGTCCAGGCAGAAGCCGGGAACACCGAGCCGATCAAAAACAGAAAAAGAACCATGCAAAGAAGCTTTCGTTTGTTGTGCAATAAAATCACCTGTTATTTCAAATTGATTTTGTGATTCATCAGCCATGCACTGAAGCCGAAAAAGCAGCAAGTAACGGCAAACTGGAAGAGTACATCGGCAACACCGAAATTGAGCAGATTGTTTTCCGCGATCAGTGTACGAAGCTGCAAGCCCTCTGTGAACGAAACCGTGACGGACAGCGGCACATAAATATTAAGCAGCGTGCTGATAAGCTGAGTAACCAGAAAAACGACCACAAAAATCAGCACAGCAGGCAGGAAGCCCTGACGCTGGAACGGGCGCACATTGGAAAGTGTGATCGAAAAGAAAACCAGCGCAATGGCAAAAACGATCAGCAGGAAAATGCGGGAAGCAAGCGCAACGATCGCCGTAACAACGGCGGCCTTATCGGGCAGCTGCACAAACGCATTGATCAAAGCCTTTACCATTTCCAGATTTTCTTCGCCCATTTGGTCTTTTGTTAAGGTGAAGGTCATGGAAAACACAGAGCCGTAAATCAATATGACGGAAAGATAACTGATGATCAGCCAGATAAAAGCACACAGACCCTTGGCAAAAAGGATCTGACCGCTCGTCAGAGGAAGCGTAAAGGTTAAGTACCCCTGGTCACGAAACAGAGAACGGTTGAAGCCCGTGATGATGGAAACGATCGTAATAAGTAAAATACCCAGCGCAACGGCAACGACCGCAATCAGCGCAATGGCGGTGAGCCACATGATTTTGAAAATGAGCGAAAAAGCAACAGCTGCCAGAGCACCGACGGCGGCGACATAGACCAGCGCCACCGAATGAAGCCCGGCTTTTAATTCGTTTTTAATCAGCTTACCAAGCAAAGCTGAACACCTCCTTGAACAAATCTTCCACACTCTTTCCGCTTTCACGAATGGCATCGATGCTGCTGTTGATGGCGACCTGACCATTGCCGATCATGAGAACGGAATTGAAAATACGCTCCACATCGTTGATGAGGTGCGTCGTGATAAGCACCGTGGATCTTTCGGTATAGTTCTGCATGATAAAATCCAGAATGGCACTGCGCGTCGCCGGGTCAACACCGCCGAGCGGCTCATCCAGGCAATAGAGCTTTGCGTTGCGGCTCATGACAATGAGCAACTGCAGCTTTTCCTGCATACCCTTGGACATGGATTTGATTTTCTGCCGTTCATCCAACCCGAAATGACGGAGCAGCTCAAGCGATTTTTGTTTGTCGAAATCGGGGAAAAAATCCTGAAAATAATCGATCGCTTCACCGGCACGCATCCATTCGGGCAGATAGGTGCGCTCCGGCAGATAGGCGGTGACGGATTTGGTGTAAACGCCGGGTGCCTGCCCGTCGATCAAAACGCTTCCCTCATAGTCGTGGATCAGACCGACTAAAATTTTCATCAGCGTTGTTTTGCCGCAGCCGTTCGGCCCTAACAGACCGATGATTTGACCCGGCTGATAGCTCAGGGAAAGACCCTTGAGCACTTCGTTTTTTCCGTAGAATTTGTGCAGGTCGGAAACCTCAATGATGTTGTTCATCTTTCTTTTCTTCCTTATGATTTTTTTTGAGTTTGAACGAGCGAAGCTCCAACGACTGTGTTTCATCCGGGCTGTCTTCACGCTTCCACAGGTGAACCACGCCCTCATCGTTGAGAACCTTGAGTACATTTATCGTAATCGGCACAATGAACATACCGATAATGCCGAAAAGCTTTAAGCCGAAATACATACCGACCAGTGTTGCGATCGGCGGCAGCCCGAGCTGCCCGGCGACCAGCCGCGGCTCGATGAACTGACGCAGCACGGAAATGATGACATAGACAATAAAAAGTCCGATGCCGAGCGGCACTTTTTCCGTGAACAGGGAAATGATCGACCACGGGATCAGAATCGTACCCGAGCCGAGAACGGGCAGGATATCGACAACGGCAATGATCAGTGCGATCAGCAGCACATAGCCGCCCCGGTAAAAACCAATGAGCTTGAGCAGACCGATCCCCAGACTCAATTCGGTGAAGGTGATCAAAATGATCAGACCGTATGCCTTCGCCATTTTGCCGAGTGTGCTCATGGTGAGCTTTTTGGTTCTCAACAGAGCAGTGCGGCGGCGAGGAGAAAGCTGGCGCATGATGAAATTGGTGATGCGCCGATAATCTGCCGTGATGAAACAGCAGGCAATAACGGCGACCACCGAAGCGATCAAAACGCTGGGCAGTTTGCTCGCCGTGGAGATCATGCCGTTCAGCGGTGTCTTGAGCACCGAAAGGTCGAAACCGAAGCCGGCAGTGTTTGAACTTTGCTGTGCGATTTGCTGTTCTCTGTCGGAAAACGAAGTCAGCAAACCGTCGGCAACTTTTTCGATGTTGTTATTCAACGCCCGCTGAATCGAGGCGGGCAGCTTCGCCGTCAGGCGCAGCAGCCAGGATTCCGACTGATGAATAAAATTCGGTACGCTTTCAAAATTGTTTACCAGCGTTTTGACAAAATTCTTGATTTCGCCGATGACCGATGTACCCGCCAGAACCATTAAGCCGAGCAGAACCGACAAAATCAGCAAAACACAAATTAAGGAAATCAAGCCCCTTTTGAGCGGCGTTTTTCTTTCAAAAAAGCTGACCGGCTTTTGCAAAACCATCGCAACAAAAAACGCCAGCAAAAACGGGAACAGAGGCCAAAAGGCAAAGCGTAAAAACAGATAGGCGGCACCTAAAATCAGCGCAAAATAGAAAAAGCTGATGAGCACACTGCGGCGCCTTTCCGTAACGGATGCAGCTTGCAAGTCATCCTCCCCCTTTTTGTGCAATATTATAATGCATCCTTCTTAGGTTTACAAGAAATATGAAAAATATTAGGAAAAATTTTATAAATACTTTCGTTTTTATTGGCTCAGCGCCGGAAGTGTTAAGTTTTTCATAAAACATTCGTTGAATCCTTCGTCGGCAGCCGGGTTAAACACGGTCCGGTTCGGCGGCAGACGGTGGCTGTTGCCGGCATATTCCATAGCACCGAGCAGCGAAGTGTTGCCGGCAGCCGTTGCCTTTGCGGCAAGTGCAGGCGGAAGCAGACCGATCACGGCGGCACTGACCGGGTCGAGGTAAGTGCCGAAACCGCCGCTGAGGTATACGGCGGAAATCTCCCCGCCGGAGCAGCCTGCTTTTTTCAGCAGCAAATCAATTCCCGTGCGGACTGCAGCCTTGGCAAGCAAAAAGGCGTGCACATCCTCCGCATAAAGCTTGATATTCCCAATGACGGTGAATGTGCCGCCGCTCAGGGTGCCGTCCGCCGAAAGCAGCCCGTTGGTGCGCAGGGCGGCAATTAAATCCAGCAAACCTGAGCCGCATATCCCAATGGGCGGTTTTTGCCCGATGGTTTCAAGGATGCGTGTGCCGTTTTCCAAACGGAACGAAGAAACGGCGCCGTCCACCGCCGCACAGCCGCAGCGAATATCCGCACCCTCAAAAGCCGGACCGGCAGGAGCGGAAACGGCAAAGAGATTTTCCTGATTGAACAGAACGATTTCCGCATTCGTGCCCAAATCCACAAGCAGCTTATACGCTTTTTCCGGTTTGCACGCCAGAACACCTGCCACTGCGTCTGCCCCCAAAAAGGCGTTCAGACACGGCAGCGTGGTGATCGTAAGTGCTCCGGTCTGAATGGTGACGGAATCGGTGAAAACAGGTGTAAACGGGTAAACACCGAGTGTGGAGGTGTCGGCACCGGCGAGCAGATGAAGCATGGAGGTATTGCCCGAAACGACAAGTGAATCTGCTTTACATCCAACCATTTTCTCTAACTGGCGACGAATCAGCCTGGTCATATCGGCGTGATGTGCCCGATCCCCAATGCGGGAAAGAACATCGGCTCCATAGGCAATTTGCGCATTTACTTCACTGACGGAATCGACGATTTTATTATCATCATCCGCAAAAGCAACCGTTACGGTCGTGGTTCCGAGGTCGCAAAAAGCACGCAGGTGCGCTGATTTTTCAAGGCTATCCGCTTTGTTCTGCGGCACTGTGGCAACCGTATGCACTGTTTCTGCAGTTTCGACCGTGCAAGCCTGCTCAAGCCTTATGCAGCACGCCAGACGGATACCGGCGGCTAATTCCTCCCCGGTCAGATATTCCTCCTCGTGCTTTGACGGAACTGTAAAGTAATTAAGCTTTACTTTGCATTTTCCGCAAGTGCCTCTGCCGGCGCATGGCGCAAAAACAGGAACGCCTGCCCGCTGCAGCACAGCGAGCAGGTTTTCTCCTTTTTCAAATTCGATTTTTTGTTTGCGGTAAGTGAGGATCACTTGGTCACACCCGATTCGTTGGCCTTTCTGCGTTCGTCGATTTCACGCTTGATTTTGTCATAGTATTCGCCGAAAAGCCGATATTTTTTGCGGTACACCGCATAGCCGAGCAGCACCAGCGGAATGGGAACAAGGAACATGAATACACGCAGGATATCCAGTGCGCCGGTGGTGATCTGTTCGTTGTTTTCGGAAATGAACTGATAGAAAAATGTTTTGGTGCTTTCATCCCAGCTTTGGGTGATAGACGGCAGATGAGCAGCCTTGATGCCGATACCGATGATCAGCATGGCGATCGCTCCGGCAAATTTTGTCAGCAGGGTCTGCACGGAAAAAATAACGCTGTCGCTGCGCTGGCCGTTTTTCCATTCGCCGTAATCGACCACATCGGCGATCATCACCGTTGAGCCGATTTGATTCAGTCCGTTGGAGGTCATGAGAAAAGCACCGACTAAGGCAACAAGAATCACATTCAGCCACATGGCTTTGTCGTTTTCTAAAAACGAATAGGACGGCTTGAGCAGAAAAAAGATGAAGAACAGACCGGTCATGCCGATGGCTGCCAAAAAGTAGTTGGCACCGTAAATTTTTTCACGGGGGATTTTTTTGACGATGAGCGAGTAAAAAATCATGGCGATGCCCTGGCCGGTGCAGGCAACCGCTGTGAACACGGTGTAGCCGAGCCCTTGACTGAGGTATTTCAATCCGCCCATATCGCCGTAATAAATGAACACATAGAGGATTTGAAACAGGGATATGGTCGTGCCGCTGACAAACAGCACAAACGAAACCGCATAGGCAGCTAACTGATCGTTGGCTTTGAATAAACGGAAGATCTCACCGAGAGAAACCTTGCTGTCCGGCAGGTCATATTTTTCACGATTGCAAAGAAATGTGACGAGCATGAAGCACAGAAGCATACCGCCGGCGGTGATGCCGAGAATAAAATGCGCCCACGCAGCCCCTTTGGTGGCAGCGATTTTCGGAATGATCAGCGAGGTGCCGAGCGAAGAAACCACGAAGCCGCCGAAGCCGCCGATGAGCTTGCTCCAGGAGCTGATGTTATTGCGGTCGTTGGTGGAATCGGCAATGGCGGGGATCATGGACCAGAACGGAACATCCACAAGCGTAAAGGTCATGCCCCAAATGATGTAAAGGCCGATGTAATAAACATATTTGAGCAGAACATTGGAAAAGCTGACGGGATAAAAGCACAGGATCAGTGCCGCACAGTTGAGCACCGCACCGAGCAGCATCCACGGTCGGAAACGGCCGAACCGGCTTTTCTTTGAATTGTTAATGAGAGTGGCAAGCAAAGGGTCGTTGACAGCATCCCAGACCTTTGCCAGAACAAAGGCAACGGTCAGCACCATGACATCCAGACCCATGTAAATATTCAGAAAAGCAAGAAAAAAGACATTGATGCAGTTGTTGGAGACCTCACGGCCCAGCGAGCCGATGGAATAGGTGCCGATTTCAAAGCCGGTGAGCTTTTTGGCGGGTGTTTTTGACATAAATATTCCCCCTTAACCGAAATAAATTTTACCATATTTCACAAGCCGTTTGCAAGCCTGCGCACAAAAAGATTTTTCAATAGGAATTGCGAAAAAGCGTTCGCTGTGCTATGATGAAAACAGATAAGAATAAGTGAGGTAAAAGCTATGAATAAGCATCTGCTTGCCCTTGAACTTGATAAGGTGCTGGAACGCCTTGCCGAACGCACCTGCTGCACCGAAAGCCGTGAGGCGGCTCTGGCTCTGCGCCCGGTACATTCGCTTTATGAAGCGCAGGCTCTGATGAACCAAACGCAGGATGCCCATATGCTCTTGGCCCGTTTCGGCGGACCTGCCTTCGGCGGCTTGAAAAATGTCAACAATGCGCTTCACCGGGCTGATGCCGGCAGCGTGCTTTCCATGCGTGAACTGCTGGATATTGCCGAAACCCTGCGTGTCATCCGATCGCTCACACAGTGGCGCAGCACCAATGCCGGGGTCGAGAGCTGTCTGGATGTTCTGTTCGGCGCACTGACCCCGAATAAATATCTGGAGGATGCCATCACCTCCTCCATTCTCAGCGAAGAAGAAATGGCGGATAACGCTTCCCCCGAGCTGGCAAGCATCCGGCGCAAGATTCGTGCACAGGAAGCCAAGGTACGGGAACAGCTCGACAAAATGACCCGTTCCCAGCACTATCGGGATGCGCTGCAGGAAACGATCGTGACCATGCGAAACGGGCGGTTCGTGCTGCCCGTAAAAAGCGAACACCGCAGTGAAGTGCCCGGTCTGGTGCACGATACCTCGTCAAGCGGCGCAACGGTGTTCGTGGAACCGATGGCAGTCGTAGAAGCCAACAACGAAATCAAGGTTTTGCTGTCAAAAGAACGGGATGAAATCGACCGGATCCTGTCAGCTCTTTCGGCGCAGGCAGGCAATTTTGCCGAAAGCATCAAGAACAGCTTTGCTTGCGCTGCGGAAATCAACCTGATTTTTGCCAAAGCGCAGCTGGCATATTCGATGAATGCAGCCGTACCGAAGCTCAACGAAAACGGCATTATCGAACTGCACCACGCAAGGCATCCGCTGCTCAAAAAAGAAAAAGCCGTCCCGGTGGATATTCGCTTGGGGCGTGATTTTGATACATTGGTCATTACCGGTCCGAATACGGGCGGCAAGACCGTTTCCATCAAAACAGTCGGTCTGCTTTCGGCTATGGCTTCGTGCGGCTTAATGATTCCGGCGCGGGAAACCAGCGAAATCTCCGTGTTCGGTCAGATCTTAGCGGACATCGGCGATGAACAATCCATTGAACAGTCGCTGTCTACTTTTTCCGCTCACATGACCAATATCATCGACATTCTTGCCCGCACGGATGAACGCAGTCTGGTGCTGATCGACGAATTGGGGGCAGGCACCGACCCGGTCGAGGGTGCGGCGCTGGCAATGGCGATTCTCGAAAGCCTTGCTCAAAAGGGCGCAAAAATCGCCGCCACGACCCACTATGCCGAATTGAAAGCGTACGCCCTGCAAACCAACCGGGTGGAAAATGCCTGCTGCGAATTCGATGTGGCAACCCTGCGCCCGACTTACCGGCTGCTCATCGGTATGCCGGGACGCTCCAATGCGTTCGCCATTTCAGAGCGTCTGGGCATGGATAAAACGATCGTTGACCGTGCAGCAGAGCTGGTGTCGGCTGAAAACACGCAGTTTGAAGATGTGATCGAAACGCTTGAGGACAGCCGCCGCAAGCTGGAGGAGGAGCGGAACGAAGCTTATGAGCAGACTCTGCAGGCGCAAAAAATCCGCCGGGAAGCCGAAGAAAAGCAGGAAAAGGCAGAGGCGCAGCGCCGCAAAGAAATCGATGAAGCCAAAGCGCAGGCTGCCCGTATCGTGGAGCAGGCAAAGCGGGAGGCTTACGGCTTGCTGGCAGAGCTGGACAAGCTGAAAAAGGAAAAAGAAAAAGCAAAGGATCTGGCGGAGCTGGCCCGCCGTGCCAGAGCAACCGTCAAAAAGGGAATGGAGGCAATGGACGAGGCGGCAGACCCGGTTGAGAATTTTGACGAAAGTCGGAGGCCAAGCG
>JAZUJI010000183.1:0-29755 GCA_045642685.1 Acutalibacteraceae bacterium
ACAGAAAATGTTATCAATGACAATGACGGGTATGGTGACAAAAAACCGACCGATAAAGGACAGATAGTATTGCACGATCCCGACATCCGTGCCGGTATCGCCGTATTTTAAGACAGTGCGATATAGCCGCTGTGTTTCTGTGAGTGTAATTCCCTCGGAATACAATTCGGATAATCGTTTTACTCCGTTATAAATCTGTTTCAGCTTGTACCAGGTGCTTTTATCGACCACACCATCGATCGGAAGGTTAAAAATGCGTTGAAATTGCTGAACGGCAAATTGAGTCGTGATTTCAAAAATACCGTTCGTTTCGGGAATATGAGGAATAGACGGATAGTTTGCTGCAATGCGGTTGAGTTCCCGCTGAATGATTCGCACCTCTTCGCCGGCACTCCCCAAACGATAGGGAACACCGGGATAGGATGGGATATTTGCGGAAATCGGTGCATTTTCCACAATTTTTATGTCATTACCGTAATATCGCTGCAAAATCTGATAAGGTGTTAAGCCTTCTTTTGCCAGCGCAACGCTGCCCCATTGCGACAACCCTTCGCAGGTAACGGCAGAACCGTCGCAGTAAGTAGTGAAATACGGCTGAATCTGATTACCTTTGACGATATAGTTGTTAAATAATTCATCCACAAGTGTGTTGATGCTGTCAAAAATATCACGGTTTTTGATGAATTTCTGATCGTATTGTGTGGAGGAAGTAATGTCAAAATCATATCCCCGGCTCGGATAAAACTCAGTGTATATGCGGTTGAGCGCAAAGGTTGTAATGGCATAGATGTTTGCTCTGAGCGCACTTTCCGGCCATGTTGGATATAACTCGCTCGATGCGACATTTTTGATATAATCGCTGAAATTAACGGTTATGTTTTCGGCAGCCTGATCGGGCGGTCCCAAATGAACAACGATCGTTTCCGGAACTTTCGGTATCGGCATGGTGTTCCTCCTTAAACATTCGGTCGGTTGATGCTGACAGCGGGTGTCATGGCTACCGGCTGAAGGGATTCGATCGCATCAAAAATCGGAACCTGACAGAAGGTCAAGGGTGCAAAGTGCGGATGTGTTACACGGACAGTGTAGGTCGTGTAGGGAATCGTGCCGCCGGGCGACTGAGAAAGACTTTTTTCCTTGGTCGGAAGTGTGATGTTTTCCACAATTCCGTTGATATCGGTGTAAGCTTCCGAAAACAGATGAGCTCCGTCTTCAAGCTCTTTTTCAACCTCCACCTTTGCGTTGATGATCGGAAACGCCTGCTGTGCGGCAAAAACCTGCACGCGAAGCATTCCCTTAGCCGGGTTTTCCTCGACAAAGTTTTCAAAGCTCTTATAACTGGTTTCGCTTCCGGGGGTAAGCTCGTTGTTCGGCTGTTCGTTTAGCATACTTCGCTCGATTGGTTCCGGTCGGTCTTCGCCCTCATATTCCGGCGGCATCGGTCGGTTCTTTTTATATTGCTTCCAAAGCTCTTTTTCTTCGGATACTGTAATTTCCGGCGGCTCCGTTTGAACCGCTGACGGTTCGTTTTCTGTTTCGTTTGCCGTTTCAAAACCACCGTCGGAGGCGTACACGGTTCCGTTTTCTTTGGCATAGCGCATCAGTTCTTTTTTATACTGTTCAATCTGTTCATCGAATTGTTCCATATTATATCACACCCTTTCACAAGGAAAATATATGCTGCTGTGTGAAACTTCATGCCGAATCAATACAAAATATGTCTTAATTTTATCAAACAATTCAGGCGACTTTGTTGATAAATAGAGCAAGGTATGGTATAATTGATAAAAAAAGCAGGGCAGGAGGTAAGATTTTGGCTAAAACAGATAACGCCAATGAACTTGTTGAGCAAAAAGACGAGGGATTCTATGCGAAGCAGAACCGCCGTTATGTCGGAACGAAAGAAACAGTCGGTTACGTAGTTTTTGACATGGCACAAAGCTTCAATATTGATATTTTTGCCACTCGCTTCATTACCAATATTTTTAAGATCGACTTGCGGATGAAAGCGCAAGCGGATGCGATCAACAGCATTTGGGATATAGTCAACGACACTTTTTCGGGTGCTGTTGTGGATAAGACCCGTACCCGCTGGGGCAAATTCAAGCCCTATCTGGTCGTCCTCGGTATTCCCGCTACTCTTTTGACCTGTGTATACTGGCTGCTGCCGCTTTTTTTCCCGCACGCATCTGCCGCTTCCGCCGCAAAGTTTTCGCTTTATCTCGGTCTGGCTCTGCTGCGTGAAACGGCAGGGACTTTCCGAGGCTTTGCTCAAACCGGTATGCTGGCAACGATTACGCCAAACCCGATCGAACGAACCAGGCTGATCACGCAGGCACAGTTTTTTTCCGGCTTTCTCGGCGAAAAGCTGCCGTCACAGATTTTTACGATTTTGCTTGATTTGATCGGCAACGGTTTGATCGGTTCTGAGAATCTGGAGCATACATACCGGAGTGCTTTTATGGGTATGGGTGTATTCTGTTCGCTCGTCAGCGGCGGTGCCGCTTTATGGTTTTCCACGATTACCAAGGAGCGTGTCATACAGTCAGTCGAAACGCCGAGTATTAAAGACGGCATCAAGTCCATTCTGAACAATAAGCCGATTCTGCTGCTTACGCTGCACGATACACTCGGCGGCTTCTCACTGTTCAGCGGCTCAAAGCAGGACTATTTCATTGATGTGCTGAACTTTGGTTCCCTCGGCATGATAACCGGTATCCCCGGCGCCATTGTACACCCGTTTTCCTACGCACTCGTACCCTGGTTCCGCAAGAAGTTTTCTACCCGTTTTCTTGCGATCATGGGTGCTTATATCAATGATTTGACTACAATTCCGCTGTTTTTGTTCGGCTGTATCGGCGGCAAGAAAAACGGTATCTATAAACGCATTATTCCCATGGGAATTGCCTATGCGCTGCAGGAAACCGTATTTATGTTCTTCTACGGCATCCGCAATGTCATTCCGAATGAAATGTACAATGAAGCCATGGATTACTGTGAATGGAAAAACGGCTACCGCACCGAGGCGATGACCTCGGCGGCAAAGGGCTTGGCGCAAAAGCTGGCAAATACACTGAGTGGCTATGTTTCCACCATGTTTAAGCACGCTATCGGCTACGACATCAACAAATACACCGTCGGCGGAAGTCAGTCCGACAGCACAAAATTCTGGCTGTTTGCCCTGGCAACGGTGCTGCCGATGGTCACTTCCTCGTTCGGTATTATACCCTTACTGTTCTACGATTTGTCCGGCAAGAAGCGTGACAAAATGTATGAAGAATTGCTCGCACGCCGTGCCGTTATGTCCGCTACGGTAACAAACGGTGATTCGGACGCAGTGGAAAACCTGAAGAATCAGCAAAAATCGGTCGGAGCGGAACATAAAAGTCTGGACGACTGAACCGGGACGGCGAAAGGATCGTCTGTTTTTTGCTTCGGATACACGGCGGATAAGTAAATCAGAAAAAGCAGGGATTGCTTCGTCAGTCCTTGCTTTTTTTTGCAAAGAGTGGTATCATTTATACAGTCTTTATTTTACCTTTAAGGGGTTTTACGATGAAAAAAATGTTAATGGGCAATGAGGCAATGGCACTTGGTGCACTGCGTGCCGGTGTTCGTGTGGTGACCGGTTATCCGGGTACTCCCTCAACCGAGGTGCTTGAAACTATTGCAAAAGAAAAGAAAAACGGAAATACTTCTGTCTATGTCGAATGGTCCGTCAATGAAAAATCGGCTCTCGAAGTAGCGGCTGGTGCATCCTACGCCGGGGCAAGAACACTTGTTACGATGAAGGAGGTCGGCTTGAATGTGGCAAGTGACCCGCTTATGTCTTTGGCATATGTCGGCATAAAAGGCGGCATGGTGGTGCTGGTTGCGGATGATCCGGGCCCGATTTCATCGCAGACGGAGCAAGATACCCGTACCTTTGCCTCTTATTCCAAGCTGCCGGTTTTTGACCCGTCAACACCGGAGGAAGCGTATGAAATGATAGCGGATGCGTTTGAGCTTTCCGAAAAATACGAAACTCCCGTTTTGTTCCGTCCGACCACACGCATTTGCCACGCAACAGCATCCATTGAGCTGCTTCCTGCGCTGCCCGTAAAGGAACCGGAGGGATTTGTGAAAGATTCCCGTTGGGTCATTTTCCCGAAGCTGTCATATCAGTCACACCTGAAAATTGAGGAACGCAACCGCAAGCTGCGCAGTGAATTGTCTGCCTACCGTTTTAACACACTGAAAGGGCAGGGCAGGAAAGGAATTGTCGTTTCCGGTGTGAGCGGTCAGTATATGCGTGAAGCTTTGCAGATCCTTGCTGTAGAGGATGATTATAAGATACTGAATGTTGCCGTTGCACATCCGTTCCCCGAGAATTTGGCTCTTGAATTTTTAGACGGACTGGATGAAGTGCTTGTCTACGAGGAGCTTGACCCTGTTGCGGAACGGGAATTGCAGCGCATATGCGGTGTACATCGTTTGCCGGTGACTATTCTCGGCAAGGAAAACGGCTATACGCCCAACGCCGGAGAAAACAGCACCGAAAATGCTATGGCTGTTTTGCGTCGCTATTTCGATCTGCCTGCCGCAGAAACGCAAGCAACTGCTTTGCCGCCTTTGCCCGTGCGTCCGCCGACGCTCTGCGCCGGTTGCCCGCACCGAGCCTCCTTCTATGCGGTCAAGCGTGCCATGAAGGGCAGAAAAGCGGTTTTTGCCGGTGACATCGGCTGCTATACACTCGGAAATGCTATGCCTTTGGATATGACGGATACCTGTCTTTGCATGGGTGCCGGTATCACGGTGGCGCAGGGGATCCGGCGTGTTGAACCGGATACGGTCTGTTTTTCTTTTACCGGCGATTCGACCTTTTTCCACACCGGTATAGTCGGCATTGCCAACGCAGTTTACAACAACGCCAAAATGGTTTCTGTTATATTGGATAATTCTACGACGGCTATGACCGGTCAGCAGCCGAATCCGAGTACGGGCTTTGCAGCTGACGGTGAGGTTGCGGAAAAAATCTGTATTGAAAAAGTCGTGGAAGCTCTCGGCGTGAAACACATTGCGGTCGTTGACCCGTTTGATTTTGAAAAGTCCGGGCGAGCCGTGAAAGAAGCAGCAGATTTTGACGGTGTTTCCTGCATTATCTTCCGTGCTCCCTGTATTGCTGTTTCCAAGCCCAAACCGAAAGTTACCGTGAACCCCGAAAAATGCACCGGATGCAGACAATGTGTGCGTGAAATCGGCTGTCCGGCGATCGTCAAGGGCGAAAACGGCAAAGTGGCGGTGGATGCATCCCTGTGTTACGGCTGCGGCTTATGCCTTGATGTCTGCCGCTTTGATGCGTTTGAAGGAGGGAAAACGGATGAATAATATTTTGCTTTGTGGTGTCGGCGGTCAGGGTACGGTGCTTGCTTCAAAGATGCTGGCGAATTGCGCCATTCGCCGCGGTGAAGCTGCGCACACCGCCGAAACCATCGGTATGGCACAGCGAGGCGGAAGCGTAGTAAGTCATGTCAGAATCGGTGACGGTGTATTTTCTCCGCTGATTCCGAAGGGCTGTGCCGATACGATCATTGCTTTTGAGCCTGCAGAATGTGTCCGTGTATTTCCGTACTTAAAAAAGGGTGGTAAGATTCTGGTCAATACGCTCCCGATCAAGCCGACCACAGACACGCTTGCCAAGACCTCCTATGAGGTTCAGACGATGTTGGATTTTCTGGATGAGCAGGGTGTAAACCGCCAAACGATCGACGGTGCAAAGATCATCGCCGAAATCGGCAGTGCAAAATCGCTGAATGTCGCTTTACTCGGTGCGGCGAGCGCACTCGGCATGGTTCCGTGCACGCTTCAGGAGCTTGAAGCGGTGATTCGCACGAGTATGAAGCCGCAGTTTTGTGAACAGAACCTGTGTGCACTTGCTCTCGGAGCCGAAATGGTTTTCAGCCGGAAATAATTTTTGTCATTGCGTTTGAAAAGCTGAAAAAAATGCTCTCCATGAGTAGTTTTTTTGGCATTTCTACTTGTTTTTTTTGAGATTGTGTGTTATCATTTCTTTAATTGATTCTAACATTGAGCAATCTGTACATATTAGGTGTTTATTTTTTCGGGAGGCGAAAGAAATGGGCTTTGAAATTGACAATGAAGTCGAAAATGTAGTTCAAATTAAAGTTATCGGTGTCGGCGGCGGCGGCGGAAATGCCGTAAACCGCATGATTACGACCGGTATTCGCGGTGTTGAGTTTATTGCAGTTAATACGGATAAGCAGATGCTTCTCCATTCTCAGGCAACGCATAAGATCCAGATTGGCGAAAAAGTGACCAGAGGCATGGGCGCAGGCGGCAAGCCTGAGGTCGGCCAGAAAGCTGCCGAAGAAAGCCGTGACATCATTTCCGACACCTTGAAGGGTACGGATATGGTCTTTATTACCGCCGGTATGGGCGGCGGAACCGGCACGGGTGCGGCTCCTGTTATTGCACAGATCGCCAAGGATATGGGCATCCTCACCATCGGTGTTGTGACCAAGCCCTTCAATTTTGAAGGCAAGCGCAGAATGCTTCAGGCGGAAAACGGCATTGATATGCTCACCGAGCATGTTGACAGCCTTGTTATTATTCCGAATGAGCGTCTTCGTTTTGCAAGTGAAACCAAAATCACCATGAGCAACGCCTTCGCCAAAGCTGACGATGTTTTGCTTCAGGGTGTCAAAAATATCTCTGAACTGATTAAGATTCCGGGCGTTATCAACCTTGACTTTGCCGATGTCCTTTCTGTCATGAAGGATGCCGGGCACGCACACATGGGTCTTGGTTATGCAAAGGGCAAGGACAAGCCCGAGGTTGCCGCAGAGGCTGCTATTTCCAGTCCGCTGCTTGAAACCTCCATCAAGGGCGCCAAGGGCGTTATTATCAGCATCACCTCTTCACCCGATATCGGCCTGGAAGATATCGAAGTTGCCAGCGAAAAAATCAAGGATGCTGCACATCCCGATGCAAACATCATCTGGGGTCTTTCCTTTGATGATTCGCTCAACGATGAGCTTTATATCACCGTTATTGCGACCGGCTTCGGCTTCGGCACAGATGGTGCTATTGAAGGACCGCCGAAAGTGGAGGATATCTTCAATTCCTCTCTTAATTCTCAGCAAGCAAATGTGAATGATATGCTTGGCGGCGCAGCTCCCGCTCCGGTTGCTCAGACAGCGACGGTTGCAGCTCCTGTAGCTCCTCCCGTTCCGGTTGCTGATCCTGTCCCTCAGACCGGTCTTGGCAGCGGCGATGATGATTACTTTGATTTCCTTGATTTCTTCAAGGATGGCAGCAAATAAGAGATAACCAGATAAAACCGTAAAGGGTGCACCGGTGTGCGCCCTTTTCATCTATACGGAGGAATGATTCAAATGAAACGAATTGACGGCAAGATTATTTCCGAGCATATAAAATCTCAAGTGTCGGTTGAGGTGGCTCAACTGAAAGAAAAAGGAATTTTCCCGTCTCTTGCGGTAATTATTGTCGGGGATAACCCGGCTTCCCGCACCTATGTAAACAACAAAAAAAAGGTTTGTGAGCAGGTTGGGATTCGGTCCGTTGAATATGCACTGCCCGAAACAACCATGCAGGAGGAACTGCTTGCTTTGATCGAAAAGTTGAATCAGGATGATTCGATCAACGGTGTACTTTGTCAGCTCCCGATTCCGAAAACGATTGATGAAAAGGTTATTCTGAATGCCATTTCACCGGTAAAAGATGTTGATGCATTTCATCCGTTCAATGTCGGTCATATTATGATCGGCGATCCGGTTCTGCTGCCCTGTACACCGGCCGGAATCATGGAAATGTTAAAATATGAGGGTATTGACCCGTGCGGAAAGAGCTGTGTTGTGATCGGGCGCAGCAATATCGTCGGTAAGCCCATGGCGATGCTTTTACTCGCCGCAGGCGGAACGGTGACGGTCTGCCATTCAAAAACGGTCGATTTACCGAGCATTACCTCAAAAGCTGATATTCTTGTTTCTGCCGTCGGTAAGCCTAAATTTGTAACACCTGATATGGTAAAGCCCGGTGCGGTTGTGATCGATGTCGGCATGAACCGTGATGAAAATAACAAGCTGTGCGGCGATGTTGATTTTGCCGCCGTGCAGGAAAAAGCAGGTCATTTGACACCGGTGCCCGGTGGAGTCGGTTTGATGACGGTCGCCATGCTGATGAAAAACACGGTGACTGCCGCAAAAATGCAGCATAAGGATGTTTGCTGATATGATAACAAATCTGATTAAGCGAAACACGCCCGAGCTTTTGGAGCGTTTTGTTTTGGAACAATGCGAAAAGAAGCAGAACTTTGAATTTTATCGGTATGAGGCGCAGGGTGAAAAGGTACTTTTAGTGGGCAGCGATGCTGTGTGCATGGCAGTTGCCTACTATGCTTTTCTGCGTGATTGGTGCGGCGGTTCATTTGCCGCTGACCATTCCCTTTGTTACCGTGAATTTGTTTTGCCTGCGCAGCCGAAGGAGGTATTGATCAACCGTAAGTACCGCACCTGTATGGAGGACACTTTCTTTTCATGCGGTGCCTGTTGGTGGGATTGGGAGCGTTGGGAAAAAGAAATTGACTATATGGCAATGAACGGCATCAATATGCCTCTCAGCGTAGTCGGTACTGAAGCGGTCTGGATGCGTACCATGATTGAGATCGGTATGAGTGAACCATTCGCTTTGACCGAAATTTCCGGGCCGTCCTATTGGGGCTGGCAGTTGCTAAACTGCTATGACGGCTGTGTTCCTCAAATCCGCAGAGAAACAGTTGAGGCAAGAATTGCTTTAGGCCGCCGCATAATAGAACGGGAAAAAGAGCTCGGCATGAAACCGATCCTGCACAGCTTCTCCGGCTATATTTCCCGCCTTTTCATCAAGTCAAAGCTTCGGGTTCGCTTTAATAAGGCAGGGTCGTGGTGCAAATTTCCGGAGCAATATCAGATCCCGACCCGTGATCCGTTTTTTATGCGTATCGGAAGTGCATTTCTGAAAAATCAGTCACTTTTGCTCGGCGATTCGGATTTTTATATGGCAGACCCGTTTTATGCCCATGAACCGGTCAAAAAAGGGGATGCCTTTTTGGCGGGAATCGGTACAGCGATCCTCCGCATTATGACCGGGCATAATGAGAACGCCGTTTGGGTTCTTCATGCTTCCTCGGCGAAGCCCGCTATGCTGAAAAGTCTGCCTCACGAAAAGCTTTTGTTGTTGAGCGATACCCTTGATGATGTGCCGGATGGAGTGCCGTGCCTGCTGACCACACACCACAATGGTTGTGATGTAACGGTACTGCACGGGGATGCTTCGGCTGCCTGCGGTCAGCAGTTTGATGAGCTGTCACAGTCAGATGAAAGGCTCTGCGGCGTCGGTGCCTGCACGGACGGCAGCGGCAGCAATGAGTGCTTCCGGCAGTTGACCATGGAAAGTATAACAGCAAAAACAGAAGTTGAGTCATGGATGAACCGCTATTTTGCGAACCGCTGGAAAACAGATGAGAGTCTGAACGAAATCGTACAGGCTTTGCTGAGCACCTGCTACCGCCCGGATCAACCGAAACGGGAGTTGGGCAGTGTCGTGTGTGCCCGTCCTTCGGTTGCGCCAAATCACACATCGGTCGGTGATGCCGGCTGTGAAGTCGGTTATGATAATGCACTGTTGTTTACAGCGGTGAAAAAAATGCTTGCGGTCGCAGCAAGCGGCTACGAATACGAATTGGATATTTGCGATTTTCTGCGTCAGGCCTTGAGCAACAAGGGAAAGGAGCTGTGCTGCGCTGCATTGAACGGCTATAAGCAAAAGAATGTGGAACAGTTTGAAGTCAATTCCAACGCATTTTTGCAGCTCATTGAAGATATGGACAGGCTGTTGATGACCAAAAAGGAATTTGCATTGCCTTACCACATGGAGCAAGCGAAAAAGTGCGGATCGACCGACGATGAAAGCCAGAATTTTGAAATCAACCTTCTTGCTCAGATTACCATTTTCGGACCGATTCGTGATAATGATTTATATGACTGCTGTTGGAAGGAATGGGGCGGCTTGCTCAAAACCTTCTACCTCAAACGCTGGCGTGCATTGTTTGAATTCCTTGCTGTTTCATTCAAAAAGCGAACCCTGCCGGATCGAACCAAGGTTCAGAGCTTCGGGCGTGACGCATACCTCGGCAGTGAATTTTACCGCAATCTGGCGCAGGTTGAGCGTAGTTGGATTTCGGAATATACCCCCGATTATGATGCCGTAGGCAAAGAAAACACGGTTTCCGTCGCAAAAGAATTGCTGAATAAATATTGCTGATTTTTCAAAAAAACTGCCGTAACAGTTCACTCTGCTGCGGCAGTTTTTTGCCGGTTTTTCACAGCAAAAAAACAAGGGACTGTTTTGAGCAGTCCCTTGTGCAGATAAATATTTTGTAAAAATCAGTCGTTAGGAATTCCTTTTTCGCTGTCTTCTTTGTTGACCTTATCTTCCATAGCCTTACGGCGTGCATAAAGCTCCGCATACATCCTGTCTTTCTTTTCACCGGAAAGGTCATAGAAGAACTTCGGGATGATGGCAAGCAAGCCGGTCGCAACGGGAAGAGCGGTGCTCATTGCGAACAGTGAGAATTCGGTGGATTCGCTCTGTCCGCCGAAGCCTGCACCCTGTTTGTAGCCAATCGAATTCAAAATAGCGGTACGAATCATGGCACCGAGCGTGGAAACCAGCTTTGTAGCCAAGTCTTTGGTAACGCCGGTCATACCCTCAGTACGGTAACCGGTTTTCCATTCGCCGTAGTCAATGGCCTCGTTTCGCATTTCTTCGGGAATAACCTTCTTGATGCCGTAAACGGTCATCCAAAGGGTTTCACGAAGCATAAACGCCGGAATCATTACGCTGAGCTTCTTAAAGTTCTTGTTGATGGAACCGACAATGAACACACCGGTAAGAAGGACATTGTCGGCATGGGAACCGAGAATCCAAAGAACTTTGGTGGAAATCTTCTCACGAGCTTTGGGAACATAGGAATAGCTCAACGGTGAAACAACAGCGCCGGGGATACCGACGATGGTAGACATGGAAGCCAAGCCGAGAACATTGATGTAGTAGAGGTTCAAACCGCTGTTAATGGAGAAAGCGCTGAGGAACTGCTCAATGGTGATGAGCAGCAGCGGTTTGTTGGTAATCAGGGACTTAATACTGTCCTTGATAGCGGGCTTTTCAACGTTCTGCATGACACGCTCTTTTGCAACCAAAACAAAGTAGAAAGCAAGTCCGCCTGCGACCAAAGTGGTGAAAGCACCGCCGCCGACATACAGCGAACGCATATCAACATTAAGTACGCCGCGGTTGACAAAGTCGATCAGCACACCCATGATGATTTCAGGTGCTTTTTCAACGAAACCGGAGAAAAGGTTGGCCTGTGTGATCAAACGGGTTCTTTCAATGATGTTGGGGGTAATGGTGGCAAGCATACCGGTTCTTGCAATGTTGTTCAGGGACACAGCCAGATTCGTGATAAATTGCAGAATCAGATATGTGATCAACTTCGGCATATAGGACGGGCCGGTACCGGAGAAGATATAAGGCATGAACCAGTAAAACAGGGTCAATGCAACACCGGGGATGGCATAAAGAATCAAATACGGTCTGAACTTGCCGAAACGGGTTCTGGTTTTATCGACCAGGGCGGCAAGGAACACATCGTTGATGATATCCCAAACACCGATGACGCCGTTGACCAAAGTCTGGAACGCAAAGTTGACCATAAGGATATCGGTCAGGAAAACATCACGGTATTTGTCGATGTTGAAACTCAGCGAAATGTCGTACAAGACATAGGCTATCGTTTCTTTTGTGCCGACATAACGCCGGTTATGCTTGTGAGGTACTTCGTGAACCTCTTCTACTACAGTTGAAACTGCCTGAGCTTCAGCTGACATTGGCACCACTCCACTCAATTTATAATTTAGTCAATTATAACAGATATTCGTGGAAATGGCAAGCTCTTTTGTGAAATTGTTTTGATTAAATTCAGAATTATGTTGAAATGTTGTGAATTTATAAGATATTTCCTGCTTTTTGCTCCCCAGGGGTGTAACATTGCTTCCTATGCAGAATTTATGATACGAAATTGAAAATATTCGCACAAAAACGGTGCTTATGTCAAAAATTAAAAATTTTTGTACACAAACACCGCTAATACAACTGTACGATAATGGCAGATTTCATCAGCTTGTATAAGCGTTCTGATTCAGCCCGAAGCTGACACTGAGCGCACGGTTGATGCGATCCATATCGCCGTCGTTCAGGTTACCCATGCGTTCTCTCAGCCGCCGCTTGTCGATCGTTCGCACCTGTTCCAGCAAAACGATGGAATCCTTGGCAAGGCCGCAGCCGTCCGCATTCACACGAATGTGGGTCGGAAGCCCTGTCTTATATTTTTGGCTTGTGATGGCGGCGGCGATAACGGTCGGGCTGAAACGGTTTCCGACATCGTTTTGTACGATCAGAACCGGGCGGATACCACCTTGCTCTGAACCGACCACCGGACTCAGATCTGCGTAATAGATTTCTCCTCGTTTAACATTCATGCTTATCACTCTCCGAAATGTACCGTTTGATGGTATTGTTGCCCGGGAACGACACACTTAATCATCGGGGAGCGAATTTTGTGCCTGTTTCACTTTCATTTTATGCAGACGGCTGAAATTTGACCGTTAAATCCAGCGAATCTATTTCAAAATAAAGCGGCTGACCGTTTTCGGAACAGATGGTGAGGAGAAAAGGTGAGTCGTCGATTACACCTTGCAGGGTAATCGTGTTTTCATTTTTCTCCTTAACGGTTTGCGTTTGATTCAAAGCTCTGTCCAGCCAATAAAGAAAGCACTGGTTCGGTCGGGGGAGAATGACTGCTTCTTTGCTGTCTGTGTAGGCGGCGCTGACCTGACCGTTTCGGCAAAGCAGGCTCATGCCCTTGCTTTCATCTGGGTAAGAAAAAGCCGCAGAGCATTGCTGCTCCGTCACCGTCAAATCGGCGGAGTACATCCGTCCTTTCTGTTCAACGGTAATCGGGCAGGAAAACCTGCGGTTTATTTGTGTATCACTCGGTTCAATGGCTGTACCGCATCCCACCAGAACAAACAGCAAGGTTATAAGCAGGACAGGCAGACGCTTCAAACCGATTCCTTCTTTCATTCAAAATCGGAGAGCACCTTCGGCAAAAGGGTAAGCATATCACTCGGTGTCATGCCGTGTACGGAAAATTCCTCTGCGGCACGGTCACCGATAAAGCCGTGCAGAAATACCGCCGTCAAAGCGGCGTCAAAGCGGCTCATTCCCTGCGCAATCAGTCCGGCGATCATGCCGGCTAATAAATCACCGCTGCCGCCCCGTGCCATGCCGGGGTTGCCGGTCGGATTGACATAGACCCGTTCCGGACTTGCCACAACTGTGGCGGCTCCCTTGAGAACAAGAACGGTGTTATATCTCTGCGCAAATTCTTTTGCCAGAGCAAGGCGGCTGCTTTGCACCTCGGGAATAGTTCGGTGAATCAGCCGGGCAAACTCGCCGGGGTGTGGTGTAAATACGGTTCTTGTGCCGATTCTCTCCAACACATTTATATTCCCGCACAAAAGGTTTATGCCGTCTGCATCCAAAACAATCGGACATTCGGTGTCCGGCAGAATCTCTTCAACAAGGCTTGCCGTGCCGAGTGTTTGTCCGAGCCCGCAGCCGAGCAGCAAA
Source organism: Acutalibacteraceae bacterium (assembly GCA_045642685.1). Classification (GTDB taxonomy): domain Bacteria; phylum Bacillota; class Clostridia; order Oscillospirales; family Acutalibacteraceae; genus UBA8612. The sequence goes on from JAZUJI010000183.1 coordinate 13,750, forward strand.
ACCGAAGCGTCTTTTGCGGCAGCCGCAATCGGCTCGATCGCACTGCGGCTGAAAAAACCGTCGGTACAGCAGGGGAGCGGCATTAAAACCGGTTCGGTCAGCTTGGCACCGACTGCCGGATAAGCAGCTTCGGGAAAGGCGGCGGTGACCAGACCTGCACCTACTTTTACTGCACCGTTAGCGGCAAGCACGGCGGCACCGGCATAACGGCGGCTTCCGCATACGCTCAGTACCTTGCCGAACGAGCCTTTGTTGGCTTCGGCGCAGCGTCCGGGCAGCCGGATCTCTTCACGGCTGAGCGTGAAGAAGCCTGCATCCTCCACACCGTCACAGCAGGATTCCGCAATGCCGATGGAGAGCGGAACGACTGCGCCGCAATGTTCAGCAGACGGATACAGCAAATGGCACGGCTTGCAAAAGCTTATAGCGAGGGTCGTATCGGCAAAAATTGCACCCCGGCACACACGGCAGGTGTCACATTCCACGCCGCTGGGCACATCAATGGCGATGACTTTGGCAGGGGAAGCATTGACGGCTTGAAATACACGGGTGGTTTGTTCATCGGCTTCTCCGTGAAAGCCGAATCCGAATACGGCATCAATAATATAGTCAGCGGCGTTGATTTTTTCCTCGGAAAAGACGGGCTGTGTTGAAAAATCCAGCACCGAAATTCCGTCCATTCGGTCAAACATGGTTTTGGCATCGTCTGCCTGCGGCTGACCGTTGACCAGCAGCACATCCACCGTCCAGCCGAGCTTGCGCAAAATGCGTGCCGCAACAAAACCGTCGCCGCCGTTTTTTCCTTTACCGCAGGCAATGAGTGCTGTGGCGGGAACATCCCGGGCAATGGTATGAGCGATGTATTCGGCGCACATCGTACCGGCGTTTTCCATCATTTCAAGAAAGGAAAGACCGCCGGACGCAGCGTTCTGTTCGATTTGTTTCATTTGTGAGGAGGTGACAACTCTCACTTTACAATTCCCTCCAGGAAGTTGACCTCATAGGCTTTTCCGCTCGGGTCGATGCGGAATGTTTTGATTTCATGCGGATTGAAGTCCACGGTGAATGCGGCATCCAACAGGTCACAGAGAATGTTGACTCTCGTTTTTTTACCGGCGGATTCAAAGCAGCGCAGAATGGCGGAACCGCTCTTATCTTCACTGAATTTGAAAGCCGTAACGATAATATTGGGCTGATTGATTTCCATAAAGCTTTTGACTTGCGGTTCACCGCTGCCCTTGTGATAACTCTCGCTCACGGTGACCGGGCGGTTGTTAAAGCGTGCGGCTGCAAGCATGACCTCACTGGTTTCCGCTTCGCCCTCGTGGGGCAGAAGCGCATATTCAAACCGCTGCATTCCCTCATCGCAGAAATTGAAATCGGCGGCGGGACGATCGGAGTAGTGATCGGCAAAAATGACATTACGGATAGCGGTCAGGCGCAGTTGAGTACCGGGGCAGTCATAGCTGTATTTGCAGTCATTGATCACGGCAAGACCGATGCGTTTGCCCTGTGCGTTGGTTGCGGTCACATCAGCCCACTGCTGCGTCGGCTCTTCATCGCCGTCACAGGGGCGTTTAATATATCCGCACGGAATTTCATAGGTGGATATTTCATCGGTTCCGCCGATGTCAAATGGCAGCTTGAGCAGAGTGAAATTCTCGCTCCAGTTTGCTTTGCATTTGACACGAAGCAGCTTCTTCCCCTGCGTCAGGCAAAATTCCTGTGTGAGCGTGGAAGTGTTATAAGTGTATTTGATGCGAACCGATGCACGAAGCGGTCCGTTCTCCACACATTCAATGCTATTCACTTTCATGGTGCCTTTGATGTTGTGGAAACGGAACACATTGTGTGCCCAGGTGTCGGTTTCGTGGTCGTCTATGACGGTCGGCACGGCAAGAACGGAATGAGCGGCATAATCAATTCCGCTTGTCTTATCAAGAAGCCTGGAGATACCGCCTTTTTCCTTGTCAAATTCCACACGGAGAAGGTCATTTTCCATGTAGATAACCGGTTCATCGCCGCAGGCAAGGCAGGAGGTTTTCGGCTCCTGTTCGGATTCGAAGCTCAGCCAGTAGGTAGCATAGCCCAAAGCAGGCACCTTCGCCATGAACAGCGTGTCCAGATGGCTGTCGTTGGAGCGTGAGGAACGGACATTCTGGAACAAAACATCGTTGCCCTCACTGTCGGTCACACGCTGAGAATCGTACATCACACGCACCGGCATTTCAATCGGCTGAGAAAGGGGATTGAACACCACGACCGGACGGGGAAAGTTACGGCGAGCGCCTAAGTTGCGCACTTCCGTGCAAACAGGGTCAGATACACCGTCGATCCAGGTGTCGATTTTACGGGCAATGCGGATAACGGCACTGTTGTAAATACGGGAAGCTACATCGAGCGCATAGCCCTCACTTTCCTTAACATCTTCATAGGCTTCCATGATGGAACAGCCGCAGAGAATGTCATGGAACTGATTGAAACAAACACGCTCCCACGCTTTGGCAAACTCTTTTGTTTTCGCTTTGGCGTTTGCCGCCTTAACGGCAACGGTGTTGAATTTTTCGGCGGAAGCCAGACGGTTTTCCGCTTTGCGGTTGAGCTGTTTAACCAGCGATGTTGCGGAATAACAGCCGCTTGCATGGTGCTGAAGCTCATCGGTCCAAACGGGAATATCGAGCGGTGTGACAAGCATTTCACGGAAGAAATCATCGGGATCGGAGAATTTCAGCTCCTCGAAACCATCGGTTTTCATCTTTTCTTTCAGGTGTTCAATGTCGCCTCGGGTCGGCCCGCCGCCGTGGTTGCCCACGCCGTAAAAGAGCATCATGCCGTGACCGTCGGCGGCAGCACGGTGCTTGTGATCGTTGATTTTTTTATCCAGACTGTCCGAACCGCTTGTTGCGTAACCGCCGGAAATACGGTAGGTGAGCACACGGCTGCCGTCGCAGCTGTCCCACCAGAACAAATCCTGCGGAGCATCGGCGTGTTCGTGCGTTTCGGGGCGCATCATTACATAGGCGCACATACCGCCCTGACGCAGCAGCTGCGGCATCATGGCGTTGTGACCGAATGAGTCCACATTGTAGCCGGTGCGGCAGATTTTTCCGAATTTTTCGTAATAGTAAAGCTGGCTGTAAAGAGCCTGACGGGCAAAGCTCTCGCCGGAGGGCATATTGCAGTCGGGCTGAACCCACCAGCCGTTGACCGGGAACCAGCGTCCGTCTTTGACAGCCTTTTGAATCTCGGCGAACATATCCGGGTCAAGCTCCTCCACCCACTTGTAGTAGGCGGCGGAAGAACAGGTAAACACAAAATCGTCATACTCCTTCAGACGATCCAGAGCAGAGCGGAAGGTTTGCAGCACTTCATTGCATCCTTCCTGCCAGCGCCACAGCCAGATAGGGTCAAGGTGTGCATTTCCGATCAAATGAATGTTGTCGTACATCTTTTTTTCTCCTTAATCCTCAATAAATCCGTAGTAAATGCCGATCCAATAAGCAAAGGTGTAGACATAACAGCTTTCGACATAATTGATTCCGCCGGAATCCTCCTCACAGAAGCACCACGGGTTACGGTCGTATTTGGCGATAAAATGCTCATCCGGCTCCAGTAGGAACGAGGTTTCTTCATAACCGCCCCAGCGGATTTTTTTTGCAATATCAAACCGTGCTCCGAGGCTCACACCGGCAGCCAGACGGCTCATATTCGTTCGCTCAAACCATTTGGCGTTTGCTTTCAGGTCAATGGTGTCACGGCCGCAGCACAGCGCATAGGGGTATTCATAGCCCGGGCAGCATTCCCGGCAGATCGTGCCGTACCAGGAGCGGAAACCTGCCAAATATTTCTCTTTCAGTGTTTCATCCTCTTCCAAATCGATCAACGCCCAGAAAGCTGCCACACAAAGCATATTGTCACCGTACATCAGCTCACTTTCCACATCGGAATCCTCCAGCAGAGAGCTTTGGAACGCGCGGTCATAGTGTTTGGCAGGCAGGTCGGCATAGCCCATATCCAGAAGCTTTTGATATTCTTTCTGCCAGCGGTCATAGTCACCGGTGACATACTGCGTAACTTTTATGTACATCAGCACTTCCGCAGCATTGAGCGGAGCATCGGGCCAGCCGAATTCCGTTGCAAAATAGCGGGGACTCCATTTTGCCCAGGTGGTCGGGTTTCCGTCACATTCCATCAGCTCATAACCGTTGCTGACGATGTGTTCCGCCAATGCAGCGGCAGATGTTTTGAGCAGCTCATCCAGCTCGGGGTCACCCTCACCGAGGAACTTGTGAGCAAAATAGATGTGCAGGAAGTGCAGGGAAATTTCATCACTGCTTGTGTCACCCTTATAGATCAGTCCGTCATCCTCATAGCCTTTTTCGGTGTAGAGCCTGCGCAGGCGTTCCGGGATGGGAGTCGATGCGTCGATTTCCACATTGGCAAGCTTTTTCTTTTTGGAAAAGCTTGTTTCCAGGCAGACTGCCTTATTGCCGTTGAGGCGATAGAACAATCCGTCATCCGGCACAGGTTCATCGGGGGCAAGGTAGCTCCTTGCCACAAAGCCGTTTCCGCGTTTGGAAATGTGCATGAGCAGCAGACAGGCCTCACAGGCACGGGTAGCTACTTTGCGGGCCTGCTGCGTTTCGGGGTCATCTTCGCCCTTTTCACGCTTGAGAACCGCATAATGGAAGATTTCACCGATTGCAAATCCGGCGGTGAAGTCACCATCGTTGTCGGAATGACCGTAGGGTACGGCAGAAGAAATATCCCTGGCAACGGCAAGTGCTTTTTGACTGACCATTCCGCGGCGGTCAACGGCTCTGAGCGTTTCGTCAAGCAGCGCATAGGCCTTTTCACGGGGCGAAACAACTTTCATTTCCACATGAACCACGCCGGTTTTGGTCAAAACCCAAACACCGTTTTCGCCGTCGGAAAGCAGAGCCTGAACATGGTTATCCGGCAAATAGCGGTTGGCGGAAAAGTACATCACTTTATCTTCCTCATCATGTGCATCGTGGAACCAGCGGGTCAAGCCGCCGTTTGAACCGAGCCAGAGTGCGCCGTCACCGCTGCAGGCTGAGCAGGTGTAATCTTTTTTGCGGGAAGGAAGCGGAACACGAATGGCGGAAAGATCCGGCACGGTGCGTTCGGCGTGAAATAAAGCCGAGGGCACGGCAGGGTCATCTTTTTTGTAAAATGTACAAAAACGGTTCGGGGTACTGCGTAATTTAACAGGCTGTGTCATTGGGTACTCCTTTATTTTAATACTGAGTGGATTCTCAGCCGTTTTACAGGTACATTAATTATATCGAAAAGAAGAAACTATTTCAAGTGTTTTGTTCGGTGTTTTCCGTTTGCGGTTCAAACGGTTCGATTCCTCCGCTGAGCAGGGTTTGAAAACATAGATCCTGAAGCTGCGTTTCAAAACGGATGCCTTCAATGTGCAGATAGCGGATCTGTGCATAATCGTAGCTGCTCAGCAACCGTTCGTAATAATCATCAGAATGAGAGGCAATGAGAAAATCATTGTCCTGCGTGCGTGACAGAACAATGACGGTGTGATAAAAATTACCCTCATCGTTTCCGAGCTGAATGATATCACCGGGCACAATGCGTTCAGGCGGAACTTCTGAAGCAAATGGGCCTACGCCGTTGTTTTTTGTAATGAAATTATAAAAAAATTCCACTCCGCTCCATGAAGGGGAACGGTCATTTGAAGAGATGTAATACCACCCGAATACCGGGGTATAATTCATAACACAGCTGCCTGCAAAAATGCACTGGGAAATAAAATTGGTGCAGTCGCCACCGATGCCGTTGAAGCTGAAAAAGAGCGGATTCCGGTCCAGCGCCCACCGTGCGGCGTAGGTCAATGCGTGGTCACGGTTGTATTCTTTGATTGCTAACATTTTTCCTCCTCCTTTGACCGCATAATATGATGTTTTTTCAAATTTGTGCTTGTATGCTTCTCTGCACTTTGTTATAATGCTATATCAGAGTAACAGGAAGAGGACGATCGTTTGGAAAAAATCTTATCATTGACCGGCTCATTTGTAAATGTCGGCACTGTTTTGCTTGGCGGATTCCTCGGGCTGCTTCTGAAAAAAGGTCTGCCGGAGCGTATATCCGATGCGGTGATGAAGGGCTTGGCGTTGTGCGTACTATATATCGGAATCAGCGGCTGCTTGAAAGGCAAAAATGCACTGGTTGCCGTTATTTCCGTTGCGGTCGGTGCTGTCATCGGCAGTGCACTGGATTTAGACGGAAAAATGAACCGTTTGGCAAAAAAGGTCGAAAAACGGTTGGTGAAAACCGAGGGGGAAAGCCGCTTTGCTGAGGGCTTCACAGCAGCGTTTTTGCTGTTCTGTGTAGGTGCTATGACGATCGTCGGCTCATTTAGCAGCGGAATTTCCCACGATTACAGCACACTGATCACCAAAGCGGTGATCGACGGTACGGCTGCCGTTGTGCTGGCATCTGCTATGGGTGCCGGCGTACTGTTCAGCGTTGTTCCGCTTTTTCTCTATCAGGGTTCACTCACCCTTTTGGCAGGGTTGATATCACCCTATCTGAACGATTATATGATTTCGGAAATTACGAGCGTCGGTTCCCTTTTGATTATTGCCATTGCGCTGAATATGCTCAATCTCACGAAAATCAAGGTGATGAACTATGTGCCGGCGGTCATTTTGCCGGTCGTTGTTTGCCTTGTTATCAAATAAAATTCTCCGAAAGGAATCAAGACAATGAAAAATGTAAAACGAATCCTTGCGCTTCTCTCTGCGGCTGTAATGCTTTTCGGCTTTGCTTCCTGCAAAGGCAGTGACGAACCAACCGCAACCACCGCTCCCGTCTCAACGGCTTCCGTGACCGAATCCACCACGGCAGAAGAAACAACAACGGTGCCGGAAACGACCGTTCCGGAAACCACAACAGCGGAAGAAACTACACCTGCGCCCACAACGGCGGCTCCCGCAACAACGAAAGCGGTTACGACCAAAAAAGCGACCACCACCAAAAAAGCGGAAACGACTAAGGCAGCGGTCAAAGCACCCACCGATAAAGCGCAGATTCTCAAGGTGTTCAACGATGCTTCGGCAAAGGTCGTTTCGGCAAAGCCCGGATTCACAAAAAAGGTCGTTACAACTGTGCCGAATCTTGAAATGGGTGCGCTTGCCAAGATTAAAATTGTGCGGGAAACCATTTCCAGTTTTTTGGGCGAAGGCTCCTCAACCGTAAGCGTTGCAAAAGGAAAATCCAATTCATCGCAGTATGTAAAGAGCACGCTGAAAGCATCCGATCTGACCAAAGCCACCTGCAAGCTCAGTGCGGACGGCAAGACCTATGACATTGTTCTGACTGTGAAAAATGAGCAAAATCCGCTTAAAGGAAAAAGCGCATTGGGGCGTTTCACAAAAGATTATAAAGATGCCGCCGAAATCAAGCAGGGTCTGGATGAAGCCGGTGTCACACTCGATTCGCTGACCATGACCACGACCTCGGTCGTGATCACCGCCAAGGTGGATGCCGCAAGCGGTCATTTCATTTCTTTGAAGTACGATGTCAAGACCGATGCAAAAATGTCCAATGTCAAGTATACCGTTGCCCGTGTTAAAGTTGCAACAGGCAAGATGGTCAATTCCGTTACTTTCTCAAATTTTAAGTACTGATTTTGCCCGGGAAAATCTGCGTTTGTAAAACTGACATCCGAGGCTCCGGTATTCTTTTCACAAATTTCATAAATTCGTAATAAATTTGTTGACAAATTATGGATGATTGGTTATAATGCAAACAGCAAAACAAATAAACTTGAAAGGATTTTTCACATGAACAATTTCCGTAAGGTTCTTGCCATTGCTCTTGCTTTGACCTCGATCCTCGCTTTCTCTTCCTGCGGCAAAGAAGAAGCTCCGACTGAACCGGCAACCACAGAAACAACTGTTCTCGAAGAAACTACAATCGCTGAGGAAACCGTCATCACAGAGGAAACCTCAGTCGAAGAAACCACGCTTGCCGATGAAACAACGGCAGAAGCGACTACCGTTGCTGACGAAACCACAGCAGAAGCAACCACCGAAGCGACCAAGGGCTTGAACTCCACCAATATTGCAGAAGTCGTTGCTTACTACAACGCAGCTCATGCCAACACCAAAAAAGCTCCCAAAGGCAATCAGACCATGAAGCTTGACGGCGATATCACCGGTGACGGTGCTCTCGGTGCCATCCTCAAGGTTCTTTCTCCCGCCGCTGAAAAAGCTCTCGCCAAGAACTCCACCCCGACGGATTATGTTCCCGGTCATCCGCCTCTGAAGGCTTCCGATGTTGCAAAAGCAACTGCAACCTCCAAGAACGGTGTCACCACGATCGACATTCAGCTCAAGAGCCAGACCGACGGTCCGAGCGCAAGCGATAAGGAAGGCCCTGTCGGCAGAGGTGTCGGCACCCTCGGCAACATTGAGAACGCTCTGAAAGAGCTCAACGCAACCATCACCGAAGGCAGAGATACCATTAAGCTGACCTACAACAATGCATATATTAAGTGCACGATTGATGAAAACGCCAACACCGTCACCGGCGGCACATGGCACCACACCGTTAATGTCAATATCGGCAATGCCAAGACAAAGCTCGGCAGTATCCCGCTGCCTTCTCTTACCAACCTCAAGGCAAAAATCGACTACAAAGTTGTTCTTTGATCAAAATTTCGGATCATGCAAAGTGCAGGGTGAGAACCCTGCACTTTTTTCGCTTTTTTATTTACGGTGGCTTACTTTTGTGCTATAATAAGACAAATTTCTGGGAAAGGCGGAAAACAAAATGAGTAAAATTCGTGTTGGTATTATCGGCACCGGCGGAATCAGCCATTGCCATATGCATGGCTACAAGCAATTAAGCGATGTGGAAGTGATTGCCTGCTGTGATATTGATGAAGATAAGGTCAAAAAATATGCGGCGCAGTATGATGTGCCCCGTTATTACACGGATTGCCGTGAAATGATGGCAAAAGAAGAGCTTGACTGCGTGAGTGTCTGCACCTGGAACAGCGCACATATGGACTGCACGATTGCCGCTCTGGACGGCGGCGCAAATGTTATCTGCGAAAAGCCCATGGCGATGAATGCCGAACAGGCGCAAAAAATGAAAGAAGCCGCCGAACGAAACGGTAAGCTTCTTCAAATCGGCTTTGTCCGCCGCTTCGGCTGTGATGCCGATACATTCTTTAAGTTCAAAAACGAGGGAATGGTTGGTGACATTTATTACGCAAAGGCGCAGTATCTCCGCCGTGATGGCTGCCCCGGCGGCTGGTTCAGGGACAAGGCCTTTTCCGGCGGCGGTCCGCTGATCGATCTGGGTGTCCATGTCATTGATCTGACCCGTTACCTTGCCGGCAACCCCAAGCCGGTGGAGACGTTTGGTGTGACTTATGACAACCTCGGTCCCAACCGTGCCGGCGGCGGTCAGATGGCGTGGAACGCATCCGATAAAGCGGAGCATCCGTACACCGTTGAAGATCTGGCATCCGCCATGATCAAGTTTGATAACGGCTTTACCCTGCAGGTGGAAGCCTCATTCAATATCAACATTCCCCGGGATGTCGGTTTCGTGACCATGTTCGGCACGAAAGCCGGCGTCAACATCGCCGATAAAGTGGAGCTTTACACCGATGCGGCGGGGATGTATGTAGATATTTCACCGACCGGCAAAACAGGCTTTGATTTTCAGGGTGCATTCAATGCCGAAATAGCAGGCTTTATCAGCGCAGCTATGCAAGGCGGTGAATGCCGTGCCTGCGCCGATGACGGTGTTGAGCTGATGAAAATTATTGATGCAATATATGAATCTGCCCGTGTCGGTCATTCGGTTTCCATTGCATAATAAGCGAATAATCGTTTCAAAAGAACAGATGAACAGGGTGTGTGAACCGGGAACGGCTGACACACCCTGTTTGCATTTCAATATAAAACGGGGTATGGCAAGAGCGGCTGATGCAAAGCCGGCATTTTCACTTCCATACCCCGTAATTCAATTATAGCAAGTTGTGAAATTATTCACCCTTCATTTCAAGCAGCTCAACGGTGCCGTCGTAGGAAGCCTGCGAAATACGGATGGATTCCGTGATAGCGGCATCAATATCATCTTCCGTTGCGCCAAGCTCTTTGGCGTAGGCATTGTTAATGAACAAATCAATGTCCATGATATCCGGCAGGTTGAACGGATCCATGCCTGAATCAATCCCGCGCTTGTTGTAATCAAGCGCAACCTTTGTCATGCCCATCTTCATCATCCAGGGCGGTACACTGACGATCTTGCGGTTATAGCCCATGCCACGAGCCGCATATACGATTTTAAGGAACTGATTCCACTTCATGTTGTACATACCGATCGGTACAGCGTCAAAGCCCTTCTTTTCACGCTCCGCAGCACCGGCGATGACCTGACCGACCTGACGGCAGGTAAGCATTGCCGTACCGCCTGCGGGATAGAGAGTGAACGGAAGACTGTCCATCATCTTGATCTGTTCGATCAAAACAGTCCAAACAGGCTTTCTGCCGGGTTGTGTGCCGAAGATATAGGGCAGCTCAAGAACAACACAGCTGAAGCTGTCATCACAGAATGCTTCACAAACCTGTTCCTGCTGAATACGGGATTTGAAGTAGATGTTTTTGTCCGTCAGCTTCATATCGGGGCGAAGCTTGGAAAGATAGGAGAAGTAAGAGCCGAGAACGACCGCTCTCTTAACGCCGACCTTTTTACAAATCGGGAAAATTCTCTCCAACGGTGCAACATTGTATTTGTAGTAGTAATCCATTACGGGTGCCGGGAATTCAACACGCTCATCCACACCGGCAGCAAAGATGAAAACATCATTACCCTTAAGCAATTCTTCGATTTCCTCATCGGACTTCTTGTTGATATCCTCCAGAATAATGTTCATTTCTTTCGGAATCGGTGCGCCGACGGGAAGGGGAGGCAGAGCCGCCGAAGTGACTTTGTGACCTTTTGCAATTAAGACCTTTGCAGCTTCGCAGCCGAGAAGACCGGTGCCGCCAATCATAAATACATTCATATTAAACCTCACATATCTTTGAATCCCTTGAAGATGGATTCATCGTAATAATTGTCTTCGTCTTTGTCGTGCAGCGGATACCAGACCTGTGCAAAGAACGGGTTGATTTTGGCTTCTTTATCGTAATCCCACGGCCAAGGCAGCTCCTCGGGGCACCAGTGACCGCCTTTGAGAACCAGATTCGGGGTCATTTCAAAAACATTGCCGCGGGCACTTTCCCACATAAGCGGAGTGAACAAATCACCCTTAACCATGCTCTGTGAAAGCAGCTTGCCGCCGCGGAATTCGGCAACCTTCTGCATATCTTCCAAATCAAGTTCACTGTCGGGCTTGCTTTCATCGTAGCCGTGGTCAAGCAGAACATAGTCCTCACTCGGACGCTCGACATTGAAGTCCTTCCAGCCCTTCATCTTTCTGACAACATCCATTGAGCCGAAGTAAGCGGAAACGCGGTTCTTATCCTGCGTTGCCTTCCAGTTCAGAGTGCCGTAAAACTCGGTTTCGGCAATCTTTTTCATGAACGGCTTTGCAACGGCAGCAACAGTATTGCCGAGCTTTTTCGGCAGCATTTTGCACGCACGGTAATAAGCAGGAACAGACTTTGCCATATCGTCAAAGTACTTTTTGATCGGCACATTCGCACGGAAATGAAGGATATCATCCAGCTTGTCGGAATCAATGTACCACTGACCGTGGAAGTTGCGAAGGATGAACCATTCAGCATCAAACAAAAGTTTGGGGGAGGGAAGACCCAATGCACCAAGAAGCAATTCTTCAAATTCAAAATTGGTGATGCGGTATTCCTTACCGCTGCCGATGTTGTAAAACTTTCTCCAGAAATCTTCGGGAACATCATCACGGCAGACTTTTTCAAGCAAACGACCGGAATCTTCCACCGTTGCCCATTCAAGCACGCCGTTGATCGGCACATGGAACATGATCGGATCCATGTTCTTCAGAATTGCAGGGTAAAGGATGCCGGACTGACGGAGAGAAACCCAATGCTTCAAACCGGATTCAGCAAAAACAGCTTCCGCTTTGACCTTGCTGATGGCATAGTGATCATAAACGCTGATTTTGATCGGATCACCGGTTCTTGCCCAATGGATGGGAGGATTACGGTCGCCGGTTTCAGCAACGGTACCGATATAAACCACTTTAACATGATCGGGATCGGGCTGAGCCTTGATTGCGTTCACAACATTTTCGGCAGCCGTGACATTGGTTTTGAGTGTGCGCTTCGGGTAGTAGTCCGCCGCAGGCGAAACCATGCCGCCGACATGAAGAACGATATCCGCACCGTCTACCAGTGCCTTGACATCGTCAAATTTGGTCAAGTCACCCCAAACGACCTTAATAGCCGGGTCACCGAGATACATTTTGAATTTTTTGCGGTTTTTCTCGCTGTCACGAAGCAAAAGCACAATGTTGTACTTGTCACGATAGCGATAGAGTTCCTTGAAGCCCTGGAAGCCCATATTGCCCGAGCCGCCGGTCAAAGCAACTGTTTTTTTCATCGAGTCATCTCCCAATTTATTTTTTTTCATTTTACCACATATCCTATCAAATGGTCAACAATTTGTTTCAAAAATATTGTATATATTTTGTAAATAATTGTTGAAATCGCCAACATTTCCATATATAATAAAGAAAATACAATTTGGAGGAATATATTATGAGTGATTCAGTAAAAGTTGTTACCGGCGCAACCGGACACATCGGTTACGCTTTGTTGAAAAAATTAACAGATATGGGCGAAACCGTCCGTATCCTGATTCGTAAGGATTCCAAAATTTTTGACGGTATTCCCTGCGAAAAAGTGTACGGGGATGTTACTGACCCGGCTTCACTGGAAAAGGCATTTGCAGGGGCAGACACCGTCTTTCACCTGGCCGGCTTGATCGATATCAATGTCGGCAACGATGATATGGTTTGGAAGGTCAACTTTGAAGGCACAAAAAATGTTGTGGAAGCCTGCAAAAAGTGCGGTGTAAACCGTTTGGTCTACGCTTCCTCGGTCGATGCCTATGAGCCTCTTCCGAATAACCAGAAAATGTCGGAAATTCCGGAGTTTTTCCCGGATCGTTTGGACGGAACTTATGCCAAAACCAAAGCAACTGCGACCAACTATGTTTTTGATACTGTAAAGCGCGGTGAGTTGGATGCCGTTGTGGTCTATCCCGGTGCCTGCATCGGTCCGTATGACTTCAAGGTGTCGAACATCGGCGAAATGGTTCGTACCGTTATTCAGCACGGTTATCCTGTTTCGCTGAACTTCGGCGCTTATAACTTTGTTGATATCCGTGATGTAGCAAACGGTATGTACTTAGCCGCTCAAAAAGGCAAGACCGGTGAAGGCTATATTCTTTGCGGTGAGCAGATTTCCGTCAACGACTTTATCTGCACTCTTTGCAAGGTTTGCGGCAAAAGGATTCCGAAAATCAAAATGGGCTATGGCATTGTGAGCGTTGCTGCTCCGATTTGTGAAGTATATTACAAAATCAGCAAGGCAACACCGCTGTTTACCCGTTACTCGATTCGCAAACTGATTTCCAACTGCAATTTCTCCATTGAGAAGGCACAGAAGGAACTTGGCTATCAGCCGATGTCTGTTGAGCAATCGCTCAAGGACATGGTTCAGTGGATCAAAGAAAACAAATAATCTGAGCCTAATCCAGTTTTCTGTTTTTGTTCAATCATTCGAGCAGGAGGTCGGATATGAAATATTCTGCTGTCAATGAGCCGTTTGCACAGGCGTTTCTTGTCAATCAAAATGATTCGATTTCCCTGCGCTTTGCCAAAGCAATGGTTGCTGAGGCACCGTTCTTTCCCGTCACTTTTTCCGAAAAAGCAATGCTTCCGTCCGTGAAATGCATAATTCCCGGTACGGCTTTTGTGCACCCGTGGATGGGTGAAGTCAATTTTAATAAAGATGCTTTTAACCAAAAAATTACCGAAACACCGTCTTTACGCAGCGAGCTGTTCGAAATGAAACGGGCGATGCGCCCGTATATTACCGATGGCCGCTGGCTGAGCGAACGCAGCCTGGAATATGTGCGCTTCAGCGATGCGATCGTCGGTTGGGCAGGTCGCTGGGTCGGTCATTCCAGCCCTGATTACGGCAAGCTTCTGCGCCTGGGAACAAACGGAATCCGCCGAAAAATTGAAGAAAATCGTGCGAAAAATCCGAATAAGGACGATTTTTACGATTCATGCGAACTTGCCATGGATGCTTTTGAGGCAGTTTGTGAAAAAGTTCGCAAAACCTGCTTAGAAAATGCCGAAACAGAAACAAATGCTGACCGAAAAGCTGAATTTCTGAAAATTGCTTCCGTTTTTGATCGTGCCCCGCAGGAGCCTTGCCGGGATATGTATTCCGCCGTGATGTGCTTTTGGGTCGAGTTTTCTGTTTTGGGCGCTGACTCGCCGGGGAACTTCGACCAATATATGTTTGAATTTTTCAAAAAATCCGATTCCGATGAGTGCCGCTCGCTGATTCGCCGTTTGCTTGAGGGGTTCCATGACCGTCGCTCGTGGAACCTTTGTATTTCCGGCTCGGATGAATACGGAAACGATTTGACAAATGAGCTTAGCTACATGATTCTTGAGGAAGTGATTCGTACCGGCTACCACACCCCGAACCTGACGATGCGAACCCACAAAAACACACCTGAACAGCTGTGGGATCTGGCGATCAAAAGCATCGGTCAGGGAACGGGGCTGCCGGCAATTTATAACGACGAAGTGGTTTGCAAGGCACTGGAAAAAATCGGTATACCGCCTCACGATTCCCACCTGTATTGCATGAACGGCTGCAATCAAATTGATATCCTCGGCAAGTCACACATGGGTTTGGAGGACGGCGAGGTAAACCTCGGCAAAGTACTGGAGCTGACCCTGCATAACGGCTTTGATATGCTGGAGGATGTGCCGAGAAAGGTAATGGATCCTTTCGGTGACCCGAGAAAGTGCAGCACCTTCGATGAGTTTTTAGCTCTGTACCTTCGTTATCAGGATTATGCCTGTGATGTGATATGCAGGGCTGCTAACGATAGCTGTAAGCTTTATGTTGAAATTCTGCCGAATCCGATTCGTTCCTGTTTGTTTGACGGCTGCCTTGAAAAAGGGCTTGATTTCAAAAACGGCGGTCCGATTTACGGACATGCGCAGATTTTATTAGAGGGCATTGCCGATACGGCCGATTCGCTGTATGCCATCAAAAAACTTGTCTATGAGCAGAAAAAATACACAATGGATGAACTCATTCAAGCGTTGGAAGTCAATTTTGAATATTTTGACGATTTGTATCAGGATTGTAAAGCCTGTGAAAAATTCGGCAACGATCACTCGGAGGTTGATGAACTGTGTGCTGCCGTTGTCAACCATTTTAACCGCTACCTGAAAACGATTCCGTGTTATCGCGGCGGTGTATTTACGGGTGGCTGCAGCACCTTTAACCGGGCTGCCGATCAGGGCATTCATACCTCTGCTTTGCCCAACGGCAAGAAAAAGGGCGAATCTACTTATGCAGAAAGTATTACGGCAACCCCCGGCATGGACACAAACGGTCCGACCGCTTCTCTGCTGTCGTGCCTGCATTATGATCAGACACAGGCGTGCTCCGGTTTTGTAACACAGATGAAATTCAGCAAAGAGCTGTTTAACAGTCCACAGGGGAAAGAAGCCTTCAAAACTCTGGCAAAGGTTTATTTCGCCGGCGGCGGGCAGCAGCTGTCCGTCAATGTTGTGGATCGGGAAACTTTGCTGAAAGCACAAAAGGAACCCGAAAAATACAAGAATTTAGTAGTTCGTGTCGGCGGCTTCAGCGCCTACTTCGTCCAGCTCTCCAACGCCATTCAGGACGACGTTATCGGCAGAAGCGAGCATCAGCTGTAATTCCCGGAAAGAACCGACAAAGCGAACTCCTAAGTCGGATCG
>JAZUJI010000184.1:0-4759 GCA_045642685.1 Acutalibacteraceae bacterium
CGAGTGCTTCCGTTGCGCCGAAGCTGCCCGTCAGGCCGTCACCGGCCGGAGCATCCAGCGGGATCGTACTGCCGATCGCATTCTCACCGCTGCAATAGGGGCATTCTGCTGATTTGCTGTCATCATAAAGATGTCCGTTTGTACATTGTTTCATTGCCATAGCTTTAACTCTCCTCTATATCAATTTTATTGGTTTCCTGTCTACACCTATATTAAACACCATTTTTTACCGAAAAACCAGTACCTAATGTTACAAAAACATACCGAAAATTACATATTCAACAGCAAAATCAAAATAACAAGGAACAAAAATATGATCGTACCTGCCATAATCCAAAAAACGATCGGCAAGCGTTTCGATGAAGTTTGCTTCAGCAGAAGCTGCAGCTTATTCTGTTTCTCCTCCGGAGGTTTTTTATCTTCCCCGGAAGCAAAGCCGTTCACAGGCTGAGAACCGTTATCGGTCGGCTGCCGCTTTTCGGCGATGACTGAATGTGAATCGGCTTCCGGTTGATTCTTCACACCCGTCAACTGCTTCACCGTTTCTATGTCAACCCTTAACTCATCGATCGTCTGATAGCGTTCTTCCGCACGGACAGCCATCATTTTTCGCAACACCCACGCCAGCGGCGCAGAACAGTTGATATTCAAGGTAGGGTCGTTCATCCGGTCGGCTGCCATCAGCGGCATTTTTCCGGTCAGACAATAATATGCGCTTGAACCAAGTGCGTAAATATCCGTCCACGGACCCTGCCTGCCCTTGCGCTGGTATTGCTCAGCCGGTGCGAATCCGTGCTTGAGCACAACGGAAAAGCTCCTCGACTCGTTTGAAACAAAATTTCTGGCGGCTCCGAAATCGATCAGCTTAACCTGCCCCTGCCGTGTAACAAAAATGTTATCCGGTGCAATATCCCGGTGAAGCAAACCGCTTTTGTGAACCACCTGCAAAGCATCCGAAACCGAAGACAGAACATGAACGACCTCCGATTCCCGCATCCTTCCGCCGCTCTTGTCGATCACATAGCGCAAATCACAGCCGTCCAGATATTCCATTGTATAGTAAACGGTTCCGTTTTCGGTATAAAGGTTAAAAATGTTCACAATATTCGGATGATGCAAAGCAGACAGCATTTTCGCTTCCTCATAAAATCGGCGGATACTGCGTTCAAATAAGGTTTTGCTTTGATTTGACAGCACCTGCACCTGAACACCGTCCGGTGCCCGTGTAACAAGAGTGCTCGGGAAAAATTCCTTCACTGCAAGCACACAATCCTTGCGGCTGTCATAAGCAAGATAGGTAATGCTGAACCCGCCTTTACCGAGTGTTCTGCCCAAAACATAGCGTCCGTGCAAAATGGTTCCGGGAACCAGTGCCCCTGCAACCGAGGTGCCTGAGCCTGACATTCCGCAAGCCGGACACTTTGCCGCATCGGAATGCAGCAGTGCAAAACAGTGGGAACACATTTTCTTTTGATTCAGCTCAATCACTGTGTCTGCCCCCTAAAAAATTCATCCTGATTGTCACATAACTTCAAACATCGTATCCTTATTGCCCAGGTAGAAGCGTTCTCCGCTTCTGAGTGCAACGCTCTTGTTCGGCGTTACACGCACACCGGAGCCGGTAAAGGTGCCGTATTTGGAATTACGATCGGAAATAATAAACATATTACTTGCGGGATTATAACTGACAAGGCAGTGCAGCCGGCTGACCCCTGCCGAGCGTCTCAAAACGACCTGGCAGGTCACCTCATCACGCCCGATCATAATACCGTTGCCGGTAATCGGGAAACGCATACCGGCAAGCTCCCCTGTGACACCAACAACGGAGTGACCGCTTGCACCGGCGCTCACGCTGCCTGCGGAGGAAGACTCACCCTCCAGGACCAGCGTTTTGGCAAGATGATCGTGCAGGGTGCGGTTTTTATCATCAAACAGTGCGATCAAATACCCGATTCCCAGGGTGACCGTGTTCAAAAGCCTGCCGAGGAACCGAAGTGCCGCCTGTCCGTAATCGATCCCGAATCCGTTTTCATCGGTAACAACAAGCCCCATCAGCTTTTTTCCGGGGGTTGCCTTCCACTTGCCGCCTTCAAACAAAATGAAATAGGCCGCACTGATCAGCACGGAAGAAAAGCCAAAATACCATGCTCCCGTCCAGATAATCAATGCAACGCCGATCACATATGTCAGAAAAGAGTCGATCAATAACGCTACCAACCGTTTGCCAATAGAACCGTAATTCATACCAATACCTCTTTTATCATCATTTTCAGCTTCTTCCTCCGGAAGAACCCTGTACCTACAGTCTATTACAGCTTACCTGCTGTTTCCAGTACCAAAAGTTACATTTTTCGTCTGAAAGTTACATGATGCGCCGATTCGATCAGCGAAGATTTTTGTGCGGCAGTGTGATTTTTTCACTTTCGGACTTCGGTTCTGTTTCGGTCACGGTTTCATATTTCTTTGTGCGTCTCGGTATATTTTCCTTTGATGCTTCTGTACTATCATCTGTTGAGGCTTCCGCCGCAGGTTCTGTAACCAGCTCGATCGACACGGGCTCCGAGCTTTGCAATGCCGTTGAAGACCCCTTTTCCGCACCATGTGACTTTTGGGAAACCGACACCGCTGTTTCGGATGCCGTCTTATCGGGAGCGCCGTTTGCTTTATGTTTTTTCCATACATTTACAGCCAGCAAACCGGCGCCTAAAAGGATGAGTGCTGCCAGGATAGGCAAAACCACCTTTGCCGCAGAAGTCTGAGGATCGGCTCCCTGCTGAACCGGCGTTTGATACTCTTCTGCCGACACAGGATTCAGCTGTTCGACCGTCGGTGCTTTTCTGTGCGGCACCCGAAGGCCGTATGTCCGGAACAGGGAAGCGTTCCTTTCAAATATTTGAGCAACCGATGTGTATACCTGATTCCCCATTCCGCCCATATCCGCCAAAAGCTCACAAAGAGAAGCTTCCGCTCCGCTGTTCTGCAATGCCTCAAAATCAAAACGGGGCTGACCGGAAAACGGCGAAGAGGGTTCCAGCCCCGTCAGCAGCGAATAAATGACCGCTGCGACTGAAAAGATATCGGTCGATGCCGCATCCCGTTCGCCGGAAAAAGCCGAGACAGGAAGATACTCCATTGCACGGTCTGCGACCACCGCATCCCGTGTAAACAAACGCAGATCGTCACCGGAAGGCGCAAAGCCGTCAAGAACAAGACCGTCAGCCGTTATAAAAACGGTATCTGCCGAAATATTACCGTGCACACTGCGCTTTGCATGGAAGGCGTGCAGCACCATGAGCAGACCGTGCAGAGCAGCAACTGCCTGTTGTGTGTCGTACCGATCCCAGCCGCACATCCATTCCCGCACAGATATGCCTTGCTGTTCCCGCACAACAAAGTAAGAGGTGCTGTTTTCGAAAAAAGAAGCTACGACTTCGGGCACCGAAAGTTCCCCGGAAAGCCTTGTAGGCATCTGCATGCGTTGAATAAAATATTTCATTCCCCGTTCATATTCGCTTGCTTGTGATGCCCGTACCTCCAGCGCACCGGACGGACGCCGTTTGGCCAAGGATCCCGGATGATACTCCCGAATACGGAATCTTTCCTCTGCGGCCGGATCGAAGCCGTAATACTCCGTCACATAGCCGTTGCTGTGAAGGCATTGACCGACAACATATTTGCCGTTCAATATCGTGCCGGCTGCAAGGAACTCAGCCCCATTCGGGTGACCGCAGCATGGGCAGACACCTCCGCTGCAAAGTGAAAAGCAAAATGCACAGAAGGTTTTGCCGTTAAATTCCAAATTCATACCTGTCTCCCCCAAACTCTAATCTGTAATGATTTCGCTGTTCCCGGCTATGTAGCTCAGATAGGTGCGTTTTGCCTGAAAATATTTTTTTCGGCTGACCGGAACGAAGCAGCCGGATTCCATCATTAACCCGTCTTGTACGAAAGCCTTGATTTTTTTCATGTTGACCAAATAGCTTTGGTGACAGCGCAAAAAAATGCCTTCGGTCATTGTCTCGATCTCATCAAGCTTATAGTAGAATTCCTGACTGCTTTCTTTGTCGTACACGATCACTTTTCTTTTATCACTCATCACATATTCGATCTGAGAAAGCGGAATCGTATGCGACCCGCTTTGATTCTTCAGCGTCAACATTCGCCCGAATGAATCATCGTAATACTCACAGAAACGCTGAAAACAGTGCCCGATACTTTCTTCATTTATATCATTTTCCGATTGGATAAAATAAGAAATTCCCGCATAAAACAGTTTTTCGACATCTTCGGGTTCCCGGCTGCTCAGCAAGCAAAACCGCCCCTTGTTGTTGATTTCGTACAGCTTTTCGGCAATTTCAATGCCGCTCTGTGCATCCTGCTCACAATAGAGAACGATGAATTTTTTCGGATTGACTGCGTAAATATAATCCATCATATCCATCACATAGAGGAAAACCTCCAGGGTATACTCCTGATTGCCGATCAAACGCATCACGGTTTCTTTCAGATGTGAAAGCACCTGCGGAAACTTGCTGAAAACAATAATGTCAACCATAGAATTCCTTTCCTTTTGAAATTCCCGTATGCTTTTTTCTGTTTTTTATGCGGTAATATCCTAATTATATCCAAATTATGTCAACAAGTCAACTATAATGCAATAAATCAATCTGCCTTGCTGCGAAAGGCAGTTTACGGCGTATATACGGCAGGCGGCAGCAGCACCGGAACATCACGGGCAGCGGTGATCAGCACCCGAAGT
>JAZUJI010000185.1:0-3632 GCA_045642685.1 Acutalibacteraceae bacterium
TCCGACTTGAAAAGCCCAGCACATTGCCGCCCAGTGACAGCATGGCAGATTCAAAGCTCAGCCGTGTGCGTGTGGACGGCTCGAAAAAGAGCGTGGCAAGGGACTTGTGCCGGCATGCCTCCTGAAACCGCTCCGGCTGAGCGATAATTTCATCGGCGACCCGAATCAAATCATCGATCTCTTCCACGGATAAATCCAGAATGTTGATCAGGTTTCTCATTTTGCCTCTCCGATCCAGCTTTCATCCGAGGGGTTGTCACGGAATTTCAGCAGGCGCCTGATATCCTCCGGTTTGATGTAATTTTCTTCGGCGGCGACCTGTGCGATCGTGTCAAAATCGGTCAAGCTGACATTTTTTACTTCGGCAGCGGCAAGGCGTTCAAGCCCTTTTTTCATGCCGTAGGTGAAAATGCTGACGATGCCCAGCACATCGGCACCGGCGTTACGCAGTACATCGACGACCTCCAGTACGCTGCCGCCCGTGGAGATCAGATCCTCCACGACAACGACCTTCTGCCCTTTTTCGAGCTTGCCCTCAATTTGATTCTGGCGGCCGTGGTCTTTGGCACCGGAACGGACATAGCCCATGGGCAGCCCGAGCAGATGACCGGTGATAGCGGCGTGGGCGATGCCTGCCGTTGAGGTGCCCATGAGTACCTCAACCTCCGGATACTCTTTTTTGATGGTTTCGGCTAAACCGTTTTCCACATCGCTGCGTACCTGTACGGCGGTCAGGGTCAGACGGTTGTCGCAGTAAACCGGGCTTTTGATGCCGCTTGCCCAGGTGAACGGTTCATCCGGGCGGAAGAAAACCGCCTGAATGGAAAGCAGATCTTTCGCAATGGTCTTTTTTAATTCGTTCATTTCTTTGTCCTCCCTTTATCGCACAAATTCTTTTATGCAGCGTTCATATGCCGCCACGGGGTCTGCCGCAGCGGTGATCGGTCTGCCGACCACGATGTAGTCCGAACCGATTTTGTTGGCCTGTTCGGGGGTCATCACACGCTTTTGGTCGCCGATATCCCCGTCGGCAAAGCGCACACCCGGGGTGACAGTCATAAAACCGGCACCGCAGGTTTCATGAACCTTTCCGGCTTCCAGCGGCGAACAGACCACACCGTCCAGCCCGGCATTTTTGGCGGTCAAAGCATAGTGCATCACGACTTGATCGATCGGCTGCCGGATCAGCAGGTCACGCTCCATCGTACTCTGGTCGGTGGAGGTGAGCTGTGTTACCGCTATGAGCAGCGGTCTTGTGCCGTCTGCCCGGGTCAGACCCTCCAAAGCGGCTTTCATCATGTCGGTCGCACCGGCGGCGTGAAGGTTGCACATATCCACATCCAGTTCGGAAAGTACCTTCATGGCTTTTTTGACGGTGTTCGGAATGTCATGTAATTTCAAATCAAGAAAAATCTTGTGTCCTCTTGCTTTCAGCTCCCGGACAATGTCCGGTCCCTCGGCATAGAACAGCTCCATTCCGATTTTGACAAAGGGCTTCCTACCCTTGAATTGATCTAAAAAGCGCAGCACATCGGCTTTGCTTGAAAAATCACACGCAATGATTACATCCTTACCCATGCAAGGCACCTCCGATTATATCTTTCAATTCTTTGATTCCGTATCGCTCCATGACCTGCGGCAAATCCTCAATGATTTTTTTGCAGATAAACGGATCGACTAAATTCATGGCACCGACCTGCACGGCACAGGCACCTGCCAGCATCATTTCCAGCACATTCTCTGCGGTGGCAACACCGCCCATGCCCACAACGGGGATGGATACGGCACCGGCGACCTGATACACCATGCGTACCGCCACCGGGAAAACGGCAGGTCCGGAAAAGCCGCCCATTTTGTTGGCGATGATGGGCTTTTGCGTTTTCAGGTTTATGCGCATACCCAAAAGCGTGTTGATCAGGCTGATGCCGTCCGCTCCGGCTTCTTCACAAGCCTTTGCGATGGACACAATATCGGTCACATTCGGTGAAAGCTTGACGATGACCGGCTTAGTGGTGCATTTTTTGACGGCTTTAACCACTTCGGCGGCTGCCTGCGGGCTGGTGCCGAAGCTCATGCCGCCGCCGTGTACATTCGGGCAGCTCACATTGACTTCCAGCCAGCCGACACAGTCCTCTTTATCGAGCTTTTCGCAGGTGTAGGCATAATCCTCCACCGAAAAGCCGCTGATATTTGCCATGACGGGCTTGTGGAACACCCGGCGCATTTTTACCAGTTCCTCGCCGATGACTTTTTCGACACCGGGGTTTTGCAGACCGACGGCGTTGATCATGCCGGCGGTACATTCCGCAATACGGGGTGTCGGGTTGCCGAAACGAGGCTCCCGGGTCGTGCCCTTGAATGAAAAGGTACCGAGCAGATCAATGTCGTACAGTTCGGCAAATTCATAGCCGTAGCCAAAGGTGCCGGAGGCGGGAATGACGGGATTATCCAGCTCGATTCCGCATAAAACGGTACTCAGTTTTCCCATAAAATATCCTCGCTTTCCATCACAGGACCCTCTTTGCAAATGCGCTTGTTGCCGGTGAGCGTTTTGCATGAGCAGCCCATGCACGCACCGAAGCCGCAGCCCATGCGCTCCTCAAAGCTGTACTGCCCTTTGGTCGTGACTGTTTTCGCCAAAGCACGGAACATCGGCATCGGTCCGCAGGTGTAGAAGAAAGAATAGCTCAGCTCACGCAAAGCATCCGTGACGAAGCCCTTTTGCCCATAGGAGCCGTCTGCCGTTGTCACAAAGACTTTTGCACCCAGTGCACGGAATTCTTCTTCCAGAAACACCTCGTCTTTGCGGTTGAAGCCGAGAATGACGGATACCTGCCTGCCTTGCTCCTTCAGCTTTTTGCACAGGTAATAGAGTGGAGGAACACCGACACCGCCGCCGATCAAAACGGGGCAGTCACCGCTTTTGCTCGTGTCAAAGCCGTTGCCCAGGCCGACCAAGGTGTCGATCGTTTCACCGGGTCGGAGAGCCGCCATTTTTTCGGTGCCTTCGCCGACGACCTTGTAGATGAGGGTCAGTTCATCTCCGTTGATATCACACACTGAGATCGGACGGCGCAGAAAACAGCCGTCAATTTTTAAGTTTACAAACTGCCCGGGCTGCGTGACGGCACGGATATCGCCCTGTAAGACCATGCGGAAGACATTCCCGGTCAGACATTCGTTGCTTTTTACCGTTAAATCTGCCTGCTTCATGCTGCCTCCTTATGCGTCGATCGTAGATACACGCTGAGTATTTTCATCCAGAACATCAAGCAGAACGCTTACCGTATCCAGTGCCGTGAACATGGTAATGTTGTTTTCCGTTGCCACGGTGCGGATTTTGTAGCCGTCCGTGTTCTGCCCGGCACTTGAAACATCGGAGGTGTTGATGACATAGGCAATGTGTCCTCTGCGCAGGGCATCAATAATTTCGTCACTGCCCTCGCTTACCTTTTTCAGGCTTCTGGTGCGGATACCGTTTGCCTTGAGGAATTCAGCCGTGCCCCAGGTGGCTTCAATGTTGAAGCCGAGGTTATAGAAGCGGCGTACCAGCTCCAGTGCAGCTTCCTTGTCCTTGTCAGCAACGGTCACGAACACGGTACCGTAGTTCTGCAATTTCATGCCGGAAGCCT
>JAZUJI010000186.1:0-5664 GCA_045642685.1 Acutalibacteraceae bacterium
CAACGGCTTTTGAAGAAAAGGCGGATTATATTCGCAGCCGTGTCAATGAGCTTTGCCAAAAGCACAACATTTATTAATTATTTGTTCACAAACCTCTTGACATCCCGAATAATAGTTGGTACAATAAAGAAAAAACAGGGAGGTGAGAGCAAATGACGCAGCTTCTTGATATGATCGAAAAGATTCTTCTCTATTTCAAGGAAATCGACGCAGCCGCCGTTATCGAAATCATTAAGAACTTTTTTGAAAGCATTTTGAAGTAATTTCCATATTCGTATATTTGTATCCAACAGCTTTTGCTGTTAAATAGAGATAAGGATGTGACACAAATGGATCAGTTTCTTTCCATCGTCAACAAAGTAGTAGCATTCGTCAAGAGCGATGAGTTCAAAGCAATCACCGATAAGGTTATGGCTTTTATCAAGACAATCGACCTCGGTCAGGTTGTTGACACGCTCAAAAAGGTTATCGAAACCGTCAGCTCTCTGGCAAAATAATTTGAGCTCAGCTGAAAGAGCGGCTGTGATGAAACGCAAAAGTTTCGTCACAGCTGTTTTTTGTATTTTGATTAAAACACAAGGACTAAGATGATAGTAAAACTATGTTAACAAATAGATACTGTGAAAAACTTTCTTGTTCAACGGTGGAAAACCGCTGAAAGTTTTTCGGATTAAATTGTTCTGTGCGTTTTCAAAGCGACCTCGTCGGCTGTGCTTTCTGACAATACTTGTATTATTTCAGGCTTTTTTACAGATAGTAATCGTTTTGCAAAGAGTTGACAATTATCTTTCCAAAAGATATAATTGTGACACAACAAAAAAGGAGGAAGAGTAATGACTGTACCGGAATGTGAAATTGCTTTTGATAATACCTGTACATGGATGCAGACCTTGTCCTCAATTTTTACAGGATTCAAAATTTTGGAAAACAGAAAGCTACTGAAAGTTAAGTCGGTTTCCTTTGATCGAAATTTCCGAGCAGATGGGCGTTACCCCGATCGTATGGTAGTTGAGGTAAAAATGAGCGGGAAAACGCTTGTTTATGATATGTCAGACGGCTATCAGAGTATCATTTCATCGGAACTTTTTGATTCACAGTTGGATCGAATTGATTATTATTTCAAATCAAGTTATGATCCGGATTTTGCCGCAAAGCTGCGAAATCGGGAAAAGTTTCAGAAATTCGGTATGGCATATGAGTGCAGCTGTAAGGGCAATTTCTTTGAAAAAGCAAATTTGAAGGATACGATCGAGAAAAAACAGTATATCGAAGCATTGAAACAGTGTTATCTATTGGTGCGCAGACAAAAGGTTCTGGACTATCGTGTCTTTGAGGGAAATACGCATTTTGAAAAATATGATCTCCTGTTCTGGAGCCGCTTATGGGAATGTCATATCACAGCCGAGGGTCAGATGAAAGCGTATAAGGAACTCAGTCCTGCGCAGGCAAAAGAGATAGCTGAAAAACAAAATGAAATGCTTCGGGCAACCAATCAACGACGCATCGAAAATGTGGTTGCATTGAAGGAGCAGTTTGGTGATCGGTTTGTTGGCGGATTGAGTGACAATGAAGTGAGTCGAAAAATGGCTCCGGATCTGATTACTCATGACCCGCGCATTGAAACAAGAGCTGCTTATATGGATTCGCTGAAGAAAGGATATGTCAACATTCTTTCTGCCGGATTGCACGGCTGTATCGGTGCGCGTTACGGTGAAACGGTTGCCGCCGGACGTGCGTTTTTGACGGATCCGCTCGTCTATGTACCGCCGGGTTCATTTTCAGATGGGGATAATTATTTGTCCTATACCGACTCGCAAACATTGGTTGCGCAGGCAGCATATTTGCTTGAAAATATTGATGAAATACACCGTATAGAAGAAAACAATGTCGCATACTATAACAAATACATTCGTCCGGATGCCCGGATCCTGCGAACACTGGAAATTGCGTTTCCGGAACAATTTTCAGGAGAATAAGACCGGGATAGCGACAAGAGAAACCATTGCAGCAATGTTTTGAAAACAGAATACAGATTGCCGCAATAAGCGAATTTCGGAGCCATACTAAGTTGTTTACGCTTGGAATGGCTCCGTTTGTATTGTGTTACAGCTCTTTTTCTGCTTTCTGTCAAACATATTCCCGTGCGTATCGGCAAATACTAACTGCGGTGGTAAAAATGAGTCGTGAACGAATCGGAATCGAGGCACGCCTTTGTCAGTGCGGACACCATCGGCAGTCCGCAGGGCTATTATTTTTTGAAAAGATGCTTTTTGTGCTGCGCTTTGGGCTGGCGGCTGCGTGGGTATCGGCATGGCGTTTCGCAGGTGCTTCTCTGCCGTGGATCCTCTTGGCGGCGGCGAGCATCGTTTTCTTTTGTGCATCCCTGATCCTGTCAGCGTGTGAGCGTTTGCTGAAAAACCGCTGGATGAAAACACTGCGCAGCAAAACACCGGCGGCATTGTCGGATTTGTTGTGTGCGTTTACTTTTCGGGATGTCGTGCTTGCGGTGCGAATTGGGTGGTATTACCGGTGGCGGTCGGCTGTGAGAAGCTTGCTTTTCTGGACGGTGCCGCTCGTATTTGCCTTGTGGATCGTGTTTCGTGTTTCACAGCCGGGGTTGAGCCGTGCAGCTTTTGCGGTGCTGCTCAGCGGCTTTGCACTGTTCTTTTTGGTTTCACTGGGGTGTTTCCTTTCGGCACGGGAGGCTCTGCGGGTGAGTACCTCTCTGCTGACGGATCCGGAAAGCTTTGCACAACGAAAAAACAGCCTCATCCGTTTGGACAAAGACTGTTTTTCGCTGCTGAAGCTCAGCTTATCGTTCCTTTTTCTTCCCGAAAATGTGCGCTTTCAAGCCAAAGCGCTGTATGCGTTAATCGGGCAGTGAAACCAGCCGCTGTGCGATTTCATCGTAAAGGGCATGGGTCGTGTCTTTATCGGCAAACAGACCGATTGCGGTGCCGTGGTCACCGGTTCGTATCGGCATGACCTGCCAAATGCCTTTTTCAATTCGACTTTGGTCAAAGGTGCGGTGCGGTTCATCCCACGGATACAGGGCAGACGGCAGGCTGACCAGTCCGTCGTTTACACGGGAATCTAAACCGATTTCATAGCCGCTTTCTTTGTCTGTGAAAGACGGCATGATGCCCATTAAAACCGTTGAGGCAAGAAGAACAGGGTTTGTGCGGGCGATGGGAAGGTTTATATTGGTTTTGCCGAGTTGTTTTGTGGTGGAGTAGGCATAGGAAAAATAGTACACATTCGGGTTAATGTCTAACCACTCGTTGATTTTCACGGCGTTTTGCGGCAGCAGATCGTTGTGCGCAAAATCCTCGGAGCTGCTGAAAATCCATTGAACGGCTTTCACGAGTGACACAGCATTTTTCTTTCCCGGTTCATCGGTCATGCCGAATTGCTCTAAATGAAAATCAACATAACGGGCGAGCACATCGGAACGACCGGCGCAAATTGCATAGAGAAATGAAGCGAAAATGACCAGCTCAAGTACATGCGTTTGATGCAGCGGATAGTAAAGAGTGGAGCTGTTGTGCGGCGTACACAGGGTTGTGACGCTCTTGACCCAATCGCTTTTTCCGCCTTGGAATAAAGGAGAAAGCGATTCCGGCGAGGTTTTGGCTCTTTCTTCGGCAGAACCGTCGGCGAGCAGCTGAACGAGAGTGCGCACGGTGGTGCCGCCGAAAGAGTGTCCGATCAGATGAACTTTCCGAACGCCGTTTTCACCATTGGTTCCCCAATTCGGAACGAGTGCTTTCGTGTAGGCGCGGCCGTAGCGGCTGTGTTTGTGCCGGGCTGCGTGTGCCTCTCCGTAATCAACCGTGGTACCGGTCAATTCCGCATACAATTCACACGCCCGGTCCCACGAGCTGTTCATCGGACCGACGGAACAGGAATAACATTCATAGCCTTCACCGGTGAGGTATTGCATCAAATCCCCGGTCGTTGCGCCCCAATAGGGCAAAACACGGTTGATGCCTTCGTCTTTTCCCCAGCCGTTCAGACCGTGCACAAAAATGAACGGTTCTTTGTTGAGCGGTGCGCTTTCTGCCGCATTTGCTCCGATGGTGAGCGAACTGACCGCGAAAATCAATGCCATGAATAAAGCCACAATGCGTTTCATCTGAATCCCTCCGATGTTTATCGGTGTGCCTGTTTATCTCCATTTTATAGCAATAATGTCCGCTTTTGTACAAACAAATTGTAAAAAAATATGCAAGGATTCGTAAAGCTTTCGCCTTTTTGTTCATAATTTGTTGACATTTTCAGGCGAGCGTGGTATACTGACTTTACCAAAATAATAAAGGAGAGAATGAAAATGGCAGATTTGATTAACACGATCGAGCAATGGTTCAAGGCACTTTTCAGCTATAACATTACCGATTTTAACAGCTTTGTTTCCGCAATTCTTCATGTGTTCGGCTTCAAAGGTGATTTTGACGGTTTTACCAGCATGGCATCTCTTGCCGATGAATGGGTCGGTATGTTCGGTCCGCTCGCTTCCATTTACGATGTTCTTATCAATAACATCGACACAACGGTTTTTGTTAAGGTGATTAACGAGATCCTTGCTTTCATCAACAAATAAGGTTGTCTGTTCCGCCTCTGTGCACGGTTGTGTACAGGGGCTTTTCGTTTTTGTGATACTTGACTTTTGGTTACGGAATCCATTAAAATACAATTAAACTGTAAAAGAGCAGGGTTCCCTGCGGAAAGGCGGAAGCTATGACGGATTGGATGAAATATAAAAGCGGTACAGATGTGCGCGGAATCGCAGTCGGAGAAAGTGACGGCAAGATTCCGTTTTTATCGGATGAAGCGGTTCGGAGCATTGTTCTCGGCTTTGTCGATTTTGTCGGTGAAACCGATGGTTTGAAGGTGGCAGTCGGTCACGATTGCCGTGTGTCGGCTTCCCGTTTGAAAAATGCCGTTATCGGTGCATTGACCGATGCCGGTGTGCAGGTGGTTGACTGCGGCTTGTCTTCAACGCCGGCTATGTTCATGACAACGGTGGAGCTTGGCTGCCGGGCGGCGATCCAGCTCACGGCAAGTCATCACCCGTGGGATAAAAACGGTCTGAAATTCTTCCTCAACGGCAGCGGAATTGACGGCAAACAACTGGAACAGATTTTGAAAAACGCCGAGAATCCGAAAGTGACTCTTACGGGAAACGGTACGGTGGAACAGGTGAATTTCATGCCTCGATACGCCGAAATCCTGCGGAATATCATCATTCGTGAAACCGGTTCTCCGCTTCCGCTGAGCGGCATGAAAATTGCGGTGGATGCCGGTAACGGTGTGGGCGGCTTTTATGCGACCGAGGTGCTGGAGAAGCTCGGTGCCGATGTGTCCGGCAGCCGTTACCTTGACCCGGACGGCACATTTCCCAACCATATCCCGAACCCCGAAAACAAGCAGGCAATGGAATCTCTTTCCGATGCGGTCGTTTCGAGCGGCTCGGATCTGGGTTTGATTTTCGACACCGATGTTGACCGTGCCGCCTGTGTGGACAAAAACGGCACGGAAATTGCCCGTAACCGTCTGGTCGCTTTGGCGGCGGCGATTGCGCTGGAGGGCAACGAGGGCGGCACGATCGTGACGGACAGCATTGTATCCGACGGCTTGTTCGATTTAAGTCGGATCGTAGCCATG
>JAZUJI010000187.1:0-2726 GCA_045642685.1 Acutalibacteraceae bacterium
TTTTCGGTGATATCCACGCTCACGCCGCCCAGACCGTTGATAATATCTTCAAACATCGAAAAGTCAACGAGCATATAGTGGTCAATGCGCACATTGAAGTTGTATTCGATGGTGTCCATGACCATTTGCGCACCGCCGTAGGTGCAGGCGGCATTCAGGCGGTTGCTTTTTTTCTTTTCGGGGATATATACATAAGAGTCCCGCAGAAAAGAGGTGAGCTTGATTTTTTTGTGAGCGGTGTCGATCGATACCAGCAGCATGGTGTCCGACCGGGAGGAATCGTCGGCATTGCGGCGGTCAACGCCCAAAAGTAAAATATTTTTGACCGTGCGGCTCTGCACCAGCTGACTGCTGTCTAAAAAGACATTCTCCTTGTGACCGGTTTCGTTGTAATCCACATGGCTGAACATACTGTAAACTGAGCCGACCAGGCAGGCAAAGAGCAGCACGGGAATCATCACGAGGGCGAGAACACGGCGAAGCGGATGCTTCTTTCGCTTTTTCGGAGCCGGTCGTTTGGGGGATTGCGGCGGCACGGAGGAGCGGTGCGGCTGCTCAGGCGGCTGTGTGCGTTTGCGTTCGCCGTATGCGGGGGAAGCGGAGCCGTTGCCGAACGGCAGCCGATCATCCGCTGCATCCTGCGGGTCGGGGCTGCGTCTGCCCCGTGAGCCGGAAATATAGATGTCGTTCCGGGAACGGTTGCTGCTTGACGGATCGGGTCGCTGACCGGAGCTGCGGCTGCCCCCGATGTAAATATCATCCACGATTTTTCTTCCTTTATTTCAAAATAAAAAACACAAGCGAATCTGTAAGCCGGGTTCTGTCATTGAAGGCAGCTATCTATCTACGCCCTGCGTTGCCGCAGGGCTCCAGCCACCCGTCGGAGAATCAGCCGAGCAAGCTCCTCCGGTCGGTGTTGCCTCGGATAGGGTTTACAGGGCCGTGCAGTCTCCTGCACGCCGGTGAGCTCTTACCTCGCCTTTCCACCCTTACCTGTAAAAACAGGCGGTATATCTCTGTTGCACTTTCCCTAAGGTTGCCCTCGGCGGCCGTTAGCCGTTATCCTGCTCTGTGAGGCCCGGACTTTCCTCGTCGCAAAAAATGCGCCGCAGCTGCCCGATTCGCTTGTGTGCTTTTTATTTTATTACAAAATACCGTCCT
Organism: Acutalibacteraceae bacterium; assembly: GCA_045642685.1. Lineage (GTDB taxonomy): Bacteria > Bacillota > Clostridia > Oscillospirales > Acutalibacteraceae > UBA8612. The sequence goes on from JAZUJI010000187.1 coordinate 1,162, forward strand.
TGTCAATTTATATTCCCGTTCTTTCTCACATATATTTTGGTTGACAACAAAAAAGACGGAGGAGAGTAACATGGAGTTCCATGCCTGTTCCATTGCAAAGGCTTCGGAGGAATTGAAAAGCAAACCGGACGGCTTGACACAGGCGGCTGTACAGCAGCGGTTGAATGAATACGGCGAAAACCGCCTGAAAGAAAAGAAAAAAGCGGGGGTGTTTGTGCGCTTCCTCCGTCAGTTCAAGGATTTTTCGGTTCTGACGCTGCTGGCGGCGGCAGCTATTTCTTTTTTTACCTCTTATGCACAGGGGGAAGCCGATTATCTGGAACCGCTGATCATTCTGGCGATCGTCTTTCTCAATGCGTTTGTGGGTGTGATTCAGGAGAGCCGGGCAGAGCACGAGATCGAAAAGCTTCAGCGGCTTTCGGCGCAGCAGGCAACCGTTCTGCGCAGCGGCAAACCGGTGAAAATTCCGGCGGCGGAGCTGGTGCCGGGCGATGTGCTGCTGCTCCGGGCAGGGGACTGCGTACCGGCGGACGGCCGACTGACAGAGAGCGTGGATCTGACCGTGCAGGAGAGCGCATTGACCGGAGAAGCCATGCCGTGCGAAAAGGATGCTTCTCTGCTGCTGCGGGAGGATACGCCGCTGGCGGAACGGGGCAACATGGTTTATGCGCCGGGGGTCGTGCTCAGCGGACACGCAAAAGCGGTGGTGACGGCAACCGGCATGAATACACAGCTGGGCAAAATTGCGGATATGCTCGGCAGTCAGCAGGCACCTCAGACACCGCTTCAGCTGCGGCTCGAGCGCATCGGCCGTATTCTCGGTCTGGGTGCGGTCGGCATTTGCGCACTCGTGTTCGGCATGGGCTTGCTGCGGCATGACAGCCTGCTCAAAAGCTTTATGCTTGCCGTGAGTCTGGCGGTGGCGGCGATTCCCGAGGGCTTGCCGGCGGTGGTGACGATCGTGCTCAGCTCCGGGGTCGGGCGTATGGCGAAGAACCATGCGATCGTGCGCCGCCTGACGGCGGTGGAGGCATTGGGCAGCGCCACTTATATTTGTTCGGATAAAACCGGCACGCTCACGCAAAACCGCATGACGGTGCAGCGGCTGTTCGATGCCTCGGGTGAGGTATCACCGGCAGACGAAGCCGGGCGGCGGCTGCTGCGCTTTGCCGTGCTGTGCTCCAATGCCGTTTTAACGGCGCATACGCCGCCGAAAGCAGAGGGAGAGCCGACGGAAAACGCTTTGGTTGAAGCGGCGGCGAAGCAGAAAATCTATCAGGATGAGCTGGAAAAGGAGTACAAGCGCACACACGAACAGCCGTTTTCCTCCGAAACGAAAACGATGGAGGTAACGGTTTCTTACGCCGGAAAAACACTGCGTGTGATGAAAGGTGCCCCGGAAGCGGTGGTAAAGGTGTGCGGTGAAACCGGGACTTGGCTTGCTCAGAATGACCGTATGGCGGCACAGGGACTGCGGGTGCTTGCCGTGGCGGTCGGCGAGGATGAAAAGCCGTTGAAAATGCTCGGCTTGATCGGCATGGAGGATCCGGAACGGCCGCAGGTGA
>JAZUJI010000188.1:0-5602 GCA_045642685.1 Acutalibacteraceae bacterium
ACAATGATTCAAGCACCTTGCAGAAATGCAGGGTGCTTTTTTCATACAAAATTCACCTGCGCCGGGTGTAAAACGGCGTTCCGAGAACGGGATGCGACCCCGTACAAAAGCGTAGAAAGGAAGGAAGCAAATGACATTCAGCGAAATCTTGAAAGCCAAAGGCTTGTCGGATGAGGATGTAAAAGCCATCGTGGGCGAAATGAAGCAAAACAAGATTTTCACCTCCGGTGAGGAAAATCTCGACATCCGGTACAGCAAGCTGAAAACCGATTACGACAACTTGAAGTCGCAGCACGGTGAATCGACCGCTCTGATCGAGCAGATGAAAAAAGACAGCACCGATAATGCAGAGCTTCAAAAGCAAATCGGCGAGTATGAGAAAAAAATCAGCACACTCACAAAAGAGCTTGAGCGGGCGCAGATCAACTCCGCTCTACAGCTCGCCCTGCGGGACGCCAAGGGTATCGACCTTGACTATCTTGCCTTCAAGGTCAAGGAAAAAGGCGAATTGTCTTTGGACGAGCAGGGCAAAATCAAGGGCTTGGACGATACCATCGCCGCCCTGAAAACGCAGTTCCCGTCACAGTTTGCCCAACAGGCAACTGTTAAGGTGAACGAAAACAGGCTGCAGGGTTCTGTGAATAACCACACATTGACGAGAATCGACATTATGAAAATGCCGTACGCAAAGCGTCAAAGTCTGTTTGAAACCGACCCCGAAGCATACAAAAACGCTATGAATGAAAGGAATTAAAAAATGCCAGTTACTACGATGCAGAACATGATCAACCCGGTTGTTATGGGTGACATGGTGAATGCCAAAATCGAAGCGCAGCTTAAAATGACACCCTATGCCAAGGTCGATACCAGCCTGGAGGGTGTCCCCGGCGACACAAAAAAGATCCCGTGCTGGGGCTATATCGGCGATGCGGAAAACCTTGCCGAAAACAGCGAGATCACTTACACCGAAATGAGTGCAAGCACAAAGTCTTTCACCATCGGCAAAGCCGCCAAGGGTGTTACCATCACCACCGAAGCGATCAACTCCGGTCTTGGCGACCCTGTCGGTCAGGCGGAGACCCAGCTTGCCAAGTCGATTGCCGGCAAGGTCGAAAACGATGTCGTCAACGCAGCCCTCGGTGCAACGATGATTCACACCGACACAGCCCATTCGATCAGCTACAACGGCCTTGTTGAGGCCGCAACCAAGTTTGAGGATGAAGAGGACGGCATCGAAAAGGTGCTGTTCATCCATCCCAAGCAGGAAGCGGCATTGCTGAAAGATTCCAGCTTTCTGTCCGCCGACAAATTCACCGCCGGCGTTGCCGTGAACGGTGCGATCGGCAAGGCGGCAGGCTGCTGGATCAAAAAGTCAAAGCGTATTCCGTTTGTTCCCGCCGTGACAGCTGTGGACGCAGTCGCAGGCGTCTACGAATTTACGATCACCACCAAAGCGGCGGCTTATGACCGTGTTAAGGTCAATCAGGTTGAGCTGATCGCCGGTGACAGCAATTTCAGCTTGTCAACCGATACGGCAGCAGGCAATGCGGCGGCACTTGCAGAAGCTTTGAACGCATCCGACGACGCCTCCGTCAGCGGTTACACCTGGTCTTCAAGCGGAGCAAAGCTCACCGCAACCGAGGACACCGGCAAGGAGGGCACGCTCGGCGCACCCGTGATTACCCTGACCGGTTCCGTCAAAGCGACCGCAGGCGTTGTCACGGCAACCGCAGGTGTCAAAAAGGTTGACGCTGTCCCCGCTCATTACGACGATGTTATCATCAAAATGGAACCGGACAACGAAGAAACCGAATACACCGAAAACGAGCTTCCCGCCATTACGATCCTGCTCAAAAAGGACACGACCGTTACGCCCGAATACAACAAGGATTTTGACCGCTACGAAATTGCGGCATTCAAGTATTACGGTGTTTCGCTGACCAACGAAAGCAAGGTCGTTGTTGCAAAGTTCGGTGAATAAACATGATTCCGAGGCTCTGCCGCTTGGCAGGGTCTCTTTTTTAAGCAGGTGGTGAACAATATGGATCTGAACGAGCTTCTTGTGCTGCCCGAATTTTCAAATGTCGATAAAAATCAGCTTGAACGCAAGCTTCGAGCCGTTGAGGAACTGGTGACAGCCTACACCCACAACAGCTTTCGTGATGCATCCGGCACAGTGAGATTCCCTGCCGCCGTGCAGGAAGGGATCATAAAGCTTTTGGTGTGGGATTTCAGGTTCGGGGATAAAACGGGTATACAGTCCGAAACGATCGGCCGGCACAGTGTTTCTTATGCGGCGGATTCCTCCGAGCGTGTGTTCGGTTACCCCGTTTCCCTTTTGGGCTTTCTGAAGCCGTACAAAAAAGCGAGGTTTTGACATGATTGGCGGGAATCAAACCCTTGAATTGCAGCAAAGCGTGGACGGCGGGTTGAACGACCTCGGCGAACGCATGAAAACATGGCAGACGGTTAAACGGCTTAACGGATTTTTGGACTTGCTGAGCGGAACATCGGAACGAAGCGACATGGTGAAACTTGTAAATGCTACCCATGTGTTTTTGGCAGATTATTGCCCTGTTTTTGTTTCTCCCGAAAGCTGCCGTGCCGTTGTAAACGGTCAGATCTTCGATGTGCTGTACCTGGATGACCCGATGAATCTGCACGACCATTGGGAGATCCAGCTGCGCATGGCAGGTGATAACCGTGGCTGACGATGTTGTTTTTATTGATAAGTCTGTTCAGGTCAAAGCAGAGCTTAATCGAGCGGTGATTGCATGGCTGTATGAAGCTGCCGGTGAAATCACTTCAAAGGCAAAGGATTACAGCCGGGTTGATCAGGGGCAGTTAAGAAGCTCTTGGTCTTTTAAGGTTGACGAAAGCAAGGGCGAAGCAGCCATCGGTTCACCGCTCGAAAACGCCGTTTGGGAGGAGTTCGGAACAGGCACCTATGCAGAAGGCGGTAAGGGGCGGCAAGGCTGGTGGGTTTATGTCAAAGACAGCGGCAGTGTGAAATCCGCATCGCCGAAAACGCTCACTTTTGAGCAGGCTAAATTCGCCGTAAGCCAAATGCGAAAAAAAGGCTTGGATGCTCACATGACACAGGGCAAAACGCCGAATCACACGCTTGAACGAGCGTTTAACGCAACAGCTCCAAAGGCAAAAAAAGCATTGGAAGAGCTGTTGAAGGGGATGAGAAACAGTTGAAAAAAGAAACCTTGAAGCACTTATCTGAAATGATGGACGGCATACCATATGAATTGTGGGAATGGACAAGCTCGACTATCCCCGCTGTTTTTGCCGTTGGTCGTTATTCTGAACAGACATACGACCTGCAAACGGGGAAACAGGCGAACGACTTCACGCTGACGCTTGAAACAGTCGGAGGCTCGTGGCTCGACTTGAATGCCGCAAAAGAAAAGGTAATGAACCGCTTCAAGCACCACAGAGCCGTACTGCCGGACGGGTCGCTTGTGCTGATGGCCTATCAGTCGTCTATGCCGATCCCGTCCGCAGCTTATAACACGAAGCGGCTTGAAATCAAAATAAAAATAACAGAATGGAGTGTTAAATAAATGTCAAATAACGCACAACAAACGGCACCTTTGACCGGCGTCACGGAAAACACAGCGAAAAATTTATTGCTTGGTCCCGGAACGATTCACGAGGGCTTGAGATATGACTACGAATATACGGCGACATCGGACACGACCGCTCAAAGCGGTAAGACCTATTATACCAGGCTCGGCGATGTGTACAGCGTTGCCGATGTCGATACAGGCGATGCTCTCACCTCGGCGTATTATGAGCGTTCGGCATTGGCAAAATGGAATTTCAACGAATCTATTATCGGCGCAACAAACGGCTTAAAACTCAGCATCAAGCCGAATATCAAAAAGGTATCAGCCGATGGGGTACTGGTCAATGTCAAGGGGCTTTTCTTAAAGAGAGGCGAAGAAGCGAAAATGGAGGGCAGCATAATCGAGCTCACCCCGTCGCTCATCAAAAAGACGGCGATCGCTGCGGACGGCATAAGTGAAGCGGCAGGTTACGGCGTCATCGAAAGCAAAGAGCGCATTGAAGAGGGCGACTATTACACCGCCTTTGCCTATGTCGGCTCACTGAATGACGGAACCCCGATCATCGTTGTTTTCGATTACGCAATTTGTACATCCGGACTTGAGATCGAGGGCAAAAACGATGACAATGCCGTGTTCAAGGTAACGATCGAATGTTGCGCACGCATGGGAAGCGACCTTTCCAAGCTCCCGTACCACATCTATTACCCGACGCCCTCTGTGGCTTAATGAGGAGGAACAGAAATGGCTGAATTTGAATTGAGAAAGCTCCGTGGCGATGATGTGTTTCCGATGCTCAAAATCGTCAAAAAAATCGGCATTCGGGAGTTTGGTACGATTGTCGATAACAAGGCGGTCGTCGATGCCGTCAAGAATTATTACAAAGGCGGTTCCGCTGATTTGATTACGGTCGGCCTGCCTGCCGTTATTGATATGGCGGCGATCGTTATTGAAAATCTTCCGTGCGCAGAAAACGAAATCATTTCTTTCTGCTCCGGGCTCAGCGGCATGAGTGAACAGGAAATTCGAGAGGGCGACTTTTCTCTTCTTCCCGAGATGATCGTTGCCGTTTTTCAAAAAGAGGAGTTCCGTGATTTTTTTACGGCTGTTACTGGATCGCTCAAACGGGAGAAATAAACTTTATGGGCTTGCTTGGTGAGAACTACGCAAGCCCTCAATTTTTATTGGACTGGGCTGTTGACAGCGGAAACCTTGTTGAATTTATTCTGAAAATCTATGAAGATCGCAACGAGCGAATGTTTTGGGAAGTGTACCTTCACTCGCAAACCGAGCTGTCTTTTGAGGACTTCAAAAAGGCACAAACGGACAAAACAAAAGCGCAAAAAGCAACACCGGCACAGCTCAGCACCATAATCAACACCTCTCGGACGATCCTGAACAGCTTTAATCCGAAAGAAGGTGACGAATATTCTTGAATTATTTCGCTTGATCGGCAAACTTGTTGTCGATAACGCAGATGCCAATGATGCGATCCGGGATACCACGCAAAAAGCCGAAGACGCTCACCCAAAAATGAAAGCGGCATTTGAAAAAATCGGTGACGCCGCCAAAGCGGTCGGCAAAGTCATTGTCGCCGGTTTAGGTGCAGCCGGTGCGGCGATTCTGAAACTGAGTAAGGATGCAATAGCATCATACGCCGATTATGAACAGCTTGTCGGCGGTGTAGAAACCTTGTTCGGAACTGGCGGTTTGAGTATTGAAGAATACGCAAAAAAAGTCGGTAAATCGGTCAATGATGTCAAAGGCGAATATGCAAAACTTGAAGCATCGCAGCAGACAGTTCTTGCAAATGCAGACAAAGCATATGAAACAGCCGGTATGTCAGCAAATGACTATATGGAAACTGTAACTTCGTTTTCTGCTTCACTTCTGCAAGGTCTGAATGGTGATACCGTCAAGGCTGCTGCAATAGCAGATAAAGCCGTAATTGCAATGTCAGACAATGCAAACAAGATGGGTACTGACATCGGTATGATTCAGAATGCATATCAGGGTTTTGCAAAACA
>JAZUJI010000189.1:0-5013 GCA_045642685.1 Acutalibacteraceae bacterium
GTTTGAGGTTTGCTCGTTGCCCCGTCGGCAAAAACAGTCCACCGGACTGTTTCCTTCCGCAAGCTTTGCTTGCTCCCTCCTTGTTCGATTCCCTTGGGCAAAAGAAAAAGCCGCCCTCGACGACTTTTCCTTTTGGCACCCCCTGCGGGAATCGAACCCACAACTAACCCTTAGGAGGGGTTTATTATATCCATTTAACTAAGGAGGCGGATATGAAGTTTTACCTCCACATTATACGATTTTCGGGCAAAAAAAGCAAGGCAAAATTGAACTTTTTTGAATTCCGTTCAGGCTGCTCATTTTTCGGCACAAGTTTTTTGTTCGGGGGTTTGTATATTTTCGGTAAGTCGGTTCAAAATAGCATAGAAGAAAATTTGTGGGAAGGGAGATGCGCCTTGAGGCGCAGAATCAAAAAATGGATATTGAATTTAAGCGAACCGGTAAACCGATCTGGACGAAGCTCGGCATTTATGCGGCAGCACTGCTTTGTGTGGGAGCTATCGGGTTCGGCTCCTACGCAGCCATGCGAAAAGAGTTTCGTTCCTCTGAGCTGACCACACAAAACGGGTTTGTCGCTCAACCGGAGCAAACGCTCAAAGCGGCGGCACCGCAGACACAGCAAATCGTGCTGACCGAGCCGCCGACAACGCAGGAAAGCACCACAAAAAAGGCAGATAACCTGCCTTTCACCGGCAGCTTTTGCCTGCCGTTGAGCACGGAGATCCTGAAGGATTATTCGGACGGCGAAATGGTCCAATCCAAAACCATGAACGATTGGCGTGTTCACAACGGCATCGACTTCACCGGTAAAAACGGCAGTGAGATACGGGCAGTTCAGCGTGGTAAGATCACGGCGGTTTATGAGGATGAAATGTGGGGAACGGTGGTTGAAATCGACCATGAGAACGGGATGAAGGTCAAGTATTGCGGCCTCATAAAGTCAACCGCTTTGCCCAAAGACCGTGTTGTCAAAAAAGGCGAAACCATCGGTAAGCTCGGAGAAATCCCCGTGGAATCAGCGGAAGAACCGCATCTGCACCTGGAAATCACCATTGACGGCAAAACCGTTGACCCGCTGGCGGCGATGAACCGGGCAGAATAAAAATGACAAGGAGTTGTGCTTTGCAGCGCAGCTCCTTGTTTAATAACTTATACAATTTGAAAAAGGTAAAACTTCAGGTATTCTGTTTCGGGAACACCCCACAAAACCGGATGATCGGGGGCCTGCTTTCGCCCTTCGATCTGCTTTAAGCTCACGGCGGCATCCTGCGCCGCTTCGGCAAGCATTTTGCGGAACAGCTCGTCCGTCATAAAGTGCGAGCAGGAGCAGGTGGCGAGGTATCCGCCACGGGGAAGAATCTTCATTGCCTTGAGATTGATCTCCTTGTAGCCCCGATAAGCGTTTTTCACGGTGGCGCCGCTTTTGGTGAATGCGGGCGGATCGAGCACGATGTAATCGTAGGTGCGGTCGTGCCGGTTGTCCAGCTCGGTAAGCAGCTCGAACAAATCCGCTTTCTGAAATTCGATCCGGTTTTCCAAGCCGTTTAAGACGGCGTTGTGTTTCGCCTGATCCAAAGCATCCTGTGAAATGTCCACGGCGCAGACTTTTTTTGCACCGGCTTTTGCAAGGTTCAGGGCAAAGGCGCCTGTATGTGTGCAGCAGTCGAGCACCGTGCGGCCGGCGGCGATTTTGGCGGCGGCAAGACGGTTGTACTTTTGGTCTAAGAAAAATCCGGTTTTTTGACCGTTGATGTAGTCAACATCGTAGCGGATGCCGTTTTCCGTAATTTCCACATGACCGTTCAGTGCCGTTTCCAGACCAAAGCCGTGAATAAAGCCCTTGCCGGTTTCCAAGCCCTCTTTCAGTCGGATACCGGCTTCGTTGCGTTCATAGATGGCACGGATCGTGACGCCGTAGTCGTCCCGCAGGGTTTCGATCAAAGCACGGTAAATCCAATTCCTGCGCTGTTCGGTTCCCAGACACAGCACCTCGGTGACCAGAATATCCTCGAATCGGTCAACGGTCAGCCCGGGGAACCCGTCTGCTTCGCCGAAAATCAAACGGCAGCACGAAAAATCATTCCCCATAACATCCTTGCGGTAGGCAAGGGCATATTTGACCCGGCGGGCAAAAAACGCTTCGTCAAAGCGGTCGTTGGTGTTGCGGGAAAGAATCCGCACACGGATTTTGGAATGGTCATTGACAAAGCCTGCGCCGAGCCACTTATCCTTGGAGGAATATACATCGACGATGTCACCGCTGCGGTATTCGCCGCTCACGGCAGTTACTTCTTCGCCGTAGACCCAGGGGTGACCGGCACGCACGGAACGCTCTGCTTTCGGTGTAATGGTCAAACGAGGGTATTCTCTTGACATACGGTATCTTCACTTCCTTTTTTTCGGGCTTTTCGGGTCCGAATCAAATAGACGAGAATGGAAATGACGGCAAAGCTTTCGTTAAGCATACCGGCATAGGATGAGTTAACGGTGTTGTAAGTGAACCAGCAGCCGCACACCGGCAGGGTGAGCAGCTTGAGCCGCTTGGTGTCGGATTGCCAGTTGGCGCAGGTGGTGAACACGCCGCCGAGGAGCGGCAGGATACTCCACGCATTTTCCCAGGTAAGTACCGTGCTGATGACGGAAACGGCAATGAAGACGATCGGAATCGTTTTCCCGTTCCAGTTTTTCTTATCTTTGAACGAATAGATGACACAGCGGATCAGGTTGATGGCGTTGAGTGCCACGGCGGTCGGTTTGCCTAAAATGGTGAAATGAGCGCACCACAGCAGCGAGCAAACGACCAGCAAAAGCATGATGGTTTTATGCTTTTTGAATTGATAGGTGAGCATCATGGTGAAAATGGCGCAAAAGCCGAGAATCTGCGCAAATAAAAAGGAATGTTCGGCAAAAAAGGAAATCATACCCGTCAAAGCCCTCCTTCCTGTTGTTGAATATCACAGGCAAATACTATACCATATCCGTTTTCTGCGGTCAAGCAAAGCCGGGGAAAGAAATGCCGTTTTTTCAAATTTCTTTTGAAAAAGTCTTGACAAAACCGCTCGAATAGTATAAAATATGCCAGTGTTCAACAGGAACACAATCGTGATTCATTAGCTCAGTCGGTAGAGCACTTGACTTTTAATCAAGGTGTCCGGGGTTCGAATCCCCGATGGATCACCAAAGAAAGCACCCAAATCGTTGATTCTGCGGCGGTTTGGGTGCTTTTGTTTTTTTGTGTGATTTTTCGATTGCTTTTCTTGTTTTACACAATATTACACAGTTTTACAGAAAAGTGTAACAAAAGTGTAACACATAATATACATGATTTTCGGCTGTTTTTTAGCATTCTTTCGGCTCATCGTGTTAATTATCGTTCAATATCAACAAGGATATAAACCTCCTTGGTTATATCTGCGTTTGCCACGCTCGACGCACGCACAAGGGATTCGCACGCCAAGGTTGACGGTGAGCTGACAGCGGTTGACGAAAAGTTTTCCAACGGGTTAATGTTCCCGGGTGACCCGCACGGTGCAGCCGCCGAGGTGTGCAACTGCCGCTGTGCTTTGCTTCAAAGAGCCAAGTGGGCACTGGATGCCGATGAGCCGGAACGGCTCAAACAGCGTGCGGAATATTATGGGCTGGATAAGACTGACAGCTTTGAAAATTTCAAGGGGAAATACTTGAAATTGGCTGAAAGCATTGGGTATAATGATGTCACACAATATGTTGCTCTTGCTACGATTGAAGAGTGTGAGGAATACGCTAAACAGTTTTTTGGCAACGGATTCAGCCCTACATTCAAGAATCAAGCTGTTTACAAGGGCATTTCCATTGACCACGCAAATGAGATTAACCGCACTTTGGCAGAACTGTACAGCCGTTACGATCTTCCTCCGCTCAGTGGTATAAAGGTGATTTCTCCTACTTCTGCGCAAGGTAAAAAAACATTCAAGAGTGGTGTGGACGCTGTTGCTGCATATAATCCTGTTGAACACGGCATTTTTATCAATAAAAATGTGATGGCAAATTCCGTAACACTTAATGCCTATAACCAAAAGGCTGACGATTCATGGAATATTGTTATGCAGAATATTGACAGGCTTTCCGGTAGAAACCGTGAGCTGGCTCTGACATATCAAAGAGCGGGTCGTGATCTTGTCGGTGACGGAAGTGTTGCGGATTACATTACGCATGAAATGGGGCACCATGTTCAGTGGGTATCACTGGATGTAGCGACAAATAATGCCATTGGCTATCGCATGAGTGCTTACGCACCGCACATCTCCGGATATGCTAATGCAAGTAAAGGTGAATACATTGCCGAAAGCTTTGCTGCTCATGTCAAAGGCGAATCAAAGTTGATTGACCCGCAGTTTGCAGCATTTTTAGACCGAAAATCAGACGCAGCAGATGTAAAATCGGCTCCGTCTTCCGGGATTGAATTTGCAAAGCGTGGGACAAGCTCGCTTGAAACTGTTTTTCTTTCGAAGGATGAGTACGCTCATGTAATGAGCGAGTTGGCAACAAACTTAACGGAAGAAGAAAGAACAAAGGCTATCATTACGAGACCAATCGGTAATTATTCTTACACGGTAGAGAATAAGGGGTTTGGTAATTACCGAATAATTGGAAAACGACCGATTGATGGTGAAAAGAATGGCTATATCGAAACAAAATAAAGAACTGATTGATATACTGTTTTCAATCTGGGACAACAAGAATTTTGTACTTGGAGTTGTCTGTAATTTGGAAACGGACGAAGAAGCACAAAGCATGATAGACTTTATCCGCTCCAACGATGGTTTGTCCACAGATGACATTCTGCTGAAATCTCTGTTCATCAACAGAGATAGAGGCAAGCGATAACCTCCAACAATGATTCAAGCACCTTGCAGAAATGCAGGGTGCTTTTTTCATACAAAATTCACCTGCGCCGGGTGTAAAACGGCGTTCCGAGAACGGGATGCGACCCCGTACAAAAGCGTAGAAAGGAAGGAAGCAAATGACATTCAG
>JAZUJI010000190.1:0-2940 GCA_045642685.1 Acutalibacteraceae bacterium
GGCACAACAACAGTCCGGATCACAATAACAGGCGGCTTTACCGACACGGTAACCGTCACTGTTGAATAACACCAAACGGAATAATTGCAAAAATCTCTCAGAATAAAAAACGGCGGCCCGGATCAAAGGCGGTGCAAATTAGGGAAAAATCGTCTGAAAACGCATCTTTCAGCGAATAACTGCTTCAAAAGCGAGCAACATACGCCAGTATGCTACTCGCTTTTTCATTGTTCTTCATCTGAAATCTGTTGTTTTCAGATACATAGTAGTTTTGAATGTGATAGAATCAGACTTAAACGCCGCTGATAAAATCGTAGGAATACTTTGTGTATTCCGAGATTTTTCAGCAAGTTTAAGGCGATTATAGCCATTCAAAACCGGTTTCTCCCTAAATTGCACCGCCTAAAACGACTGTTTTTTCAATATCAGATTTGAATAGCCCTTTCACTTATATATGGCATGAAAAAGACGAAATGTTTCCCGGTTTCCGAAAAAATACTATCTTTTTGTTATTATGGTTATCATCCCGTTTTCGGGGGTGATAAAAGGCTTGCCGTCGGCAATGCCGAAAAATCCTTTTTCGAGCTTTACTGAGTATAAATAATCGTTTTCTGTAGTGCCTTTGAATTTCATAAAGAGCTCTTTATTATCGGCGGATACATACGGCACATCGGCATTATCGGCAAAATCAAAGGCGAAATGCGCCGCTTTTTCGGTGTGAATTTTGATTCGTTCCGGCGTGAAAATATACTTGATTCCGCCACCGCCGCAGGTTGCCGTCTGCTTTTCGTCATCGGTTTCAGAAACGTAATCGCTGCACGGGATTTGCCTGCCTGCGCAGTCAAGCGGATATATTCCGGCTTTCTTTTCGGCAGAGCTGAAACGGTAGCCATCCATCACCGGCAGGTTGTAATATCCGCAGGAGTGCTCGGTTTCTTTTTTGTCGAGGAATTTTTCACAAAAATCATCCCTGAAAAGGTAGAAATCCCTGATGTGAAGCACCCCGTTTTCGAAGAGCAGATTGATTCTGTAATTCTTGCAGTTGTACCAAAAACTCTTTTTGCCGTTTTCCGAATAGTCGGAGTCAATGCACAGTGCCGAAGCGGGCGTTTCGCTGAAATTCTCGCTGAACCACTCCCCTGCTTCGCCGAGAGTGAGCAGTTCGACCTTGCCGAGTTTTATCTGCTCGCTCAGAATCTCAAACTGCATTTCAAGCCCCTGCGAAATTTTTCTCCAGCCGAAAGAATTTTCCTGCCCGAATTGGGTGTAGGATAACGCAAGGGATTTGCCGTTATAAACCTCATCAAAATACCACTTTACCCATTTTTCGCTTGAGCCGGAGCAGCCGTAGACGGGCTCCATTGATGAAACGCCCTGCGCCCTGATGCCGTTTTCAAGCCCTAAATCATACTGATAAATCGGATCTGAACCGAGCATACGGAAAACGGGAACGTTTATCTGATTCTCCGGCGAATTTGCCGGGCAAATCATATTGTTCACAGAAGGGTAATAGGCGCCCGCATAGTAGCCGCCCCAAATAGTGTAGCCGTCGGTGCCGTATTGATCCTTACAGTTGCAGGAGACGGTGATGCCGTATTTTTCGCTTATATAGCGAAGAGAAAAAGCATCAATATGCCATGAGCCCACCGCCTTGGGGTATTCGCCGTAATAGCCCTTGAACACCTCAAAGAAGCGGTCAATGAGCAGCTTCCTTTCTTCCGGTTCATAGCCCACAAGAAAGCCCACATCGTTGTGCCAGTCCCACGGAAATTTTCCGCGCCATTTAAGACCGCAGTCCTCAACAAGAGGCTGAACAACCTCAAACCATATTCCGATCTCGGTGATATACGAAAATTGCGAAAGCATTTCCCGGTATTCGGGCAGAATCAGCGCATCATATTGGAGAAGGACGGTTGACTTGAAGCCGTATTTCCGGCAAAGCTCAAGCTCTTTCAGCATTGTTTCGGGCAGATAGGAATTGTCCTTTTCGCGCGGCTCAACCGCTCTGACAAAGTTGACTATATTGGCAATGTTTTTCATTTTATCCCTCAGATTCCGTTTCAAATACAATAATGATAACATCCGGACTTCCCGTAAAGGTGTGTTTGAGGCCTGTTGTCATCAGCTCTTCGCCCGTTGCGGAAAACTCGATATCGGGGGCGTAGTAATCGTGCATAGTGTAGGTTCTTTCGGGAATAAGTCCGCTGAAAACGAGGTCAAGCGTATCGGAATCACAGTCCGCACGGCGGTAGGAAACGGTAAAGCCCGAAGTGCCGTCCTCAGAGGCAAACTCCATCGCAAGGAATTTATCGTTATCGAAGCCGCCGCAGACAAGAGGATAATATTTCTCCGTCATTTCGCCGCGCAGGTCGGCATAGGAATTGAAGAACTCATTGCCTACCGTACCGAAGGTCTCTATATAGCACGGAATGAGCGAGGTCGCCGCCTGATAGCGGTTTTCGCAATATTTAAGTGTGCCTGTCAAAGGCAGCCAGCAGGAAAGTCCGAGAGTCTGCGACTGTGTAGATTCAAGCAAATCGGGATGGGGGTCGCAGTTATAGTCGCTTCTCCACATCGGGATACTGCGCCTTGCCATTTCAAGGTCAAGCCTTCTGCCGCCCGAAGCGCAGTTGTCGATTGCAAGGCCGGGTATCATTTCGGTAAGTTTATCGAGATATTTGTATTCGCCCACAATGTAGTGGTTCTCACAAAAACCTGTTCTGCCGCCGTAATACGCTTCATCGCCCGCAGCAAAGAACGCATCAAGGTCAAAGTTCTGATCCTGACGGTAGAAGGTAACGCCGTTTTCCTTCATGGAAGCGGAAAGATACTCCGTGAACCATTCGCGCGCTTCATCGTTCGCAAGGTTCCAGCACCACGTATCCGTGCCGACGTCAAGAAGCCAACCCTCGTTTGCCATGCCCTTGTTATAGAACACGG
>JAZUJI010000191.1:0-60263 GCA_045642685.1 Acutalibacteraceae bacterium
GTGCTTGCTGTGGCGGTCGGTGAGGATGAAAAACCGTTGAAAATGCTCGGTTTGATCGGTATGGAGGATCCGGAACGGCCGCAGGTGAAGCAGGCGGTTTCCGTGTGCCGTCAGGCGGGGATCGTACCGGTGATGATCACCGGCGACAATCCCCGTACAGCGTGCGCCATTGCCCGCAGGATCGGCATCGCCCGGGAAACCGACAAGCCGCTGACGGGTCGGGAGCTGGATGCCATGAGCGAGGAGGAATTGCAGGAAAAAGCGGAACAGGTGCGTGTGTATGCCCGGGTCAACCCCGAACACAAGGTGCGTATCGTCAACGCCTTGCGTGCAAAGGGTCATGTGGTTGCCATGACGGGGGATGGCGTGAACGATGCCCCGGCTCTGAAAGCGGCGGACATCGGCTGTGCGATGGGAAAAAGCGGCACTCAGGTGGCGAAAAGTGCGGCGGATCTGGTGCTGACGGATGATAATTTTGCAACGATCGTCCGTGCCGTGAAAGAGGGACGGGGCATTTACGACAACATCAAAAAAGTGGTTCATTTTCTGCTGAGCAGCAACATCGGCGAATTGCTTCTGGTGCTGGCGGCAGGGCTGATGAATCTGCCGTCCCCTTTGCTGCCGATTCAGCTGCTCTGGGTCAATCTGGTGACGGATTCTCTGCCTGCCATGGCACTGGGCGTGGAAAAAATCGAAGCGGATGTGATGCACCGAAAGCCGGTTGACCCGAAAACGAACTTTTTCGGCGGCGGTGCGTGGCTGGATATTGCTTTGCAGGGGATGTATATCGGTGCGGCGGCACTGCTTGCGTTTGTGTTGGGACGGGGACTTTACGGCGAAGCGGCGGCACGCACGATGTGCTTTTGCACGCTGAGCATTTCCGAACTGTTCCACGCCGTCAATTCACGCTCCGAAGCATCGCTGTTTCATATCGGCTGGTTTTCCAACCCGAAAATGAACCTTGCGTTTGCGGCTTGCCTGCTGCTGCAATTATCCGTTTGCGTTATCCCTGCGGTCGGTGCCGTGTTTTCTGCCTGCGTGCTGACTTGGGCGCAATGGCTGATCGTCGGAGGGCTGAGCCTGTCGGTAGTGATTTTTGTGGAAATTTCCAAGCATTTCCGCAATTCGGGTTTGACAGAAGAAAAGGAAAAAGCTATAATAAAGCATCCTGTTTTTCGGAGAGGTAAAAATTGAACCGTTCATTTCTGAAAAAAGAATTGCTTCCGCTGCTGCTTCGCCTTGCTCTGCTGGCGGTGATCTTTACGGCGGTGCTGTGCAACTATGACCGCCTGACGCACCTGGATGTGCGTGCTTTGGTGGAGGCTGTTCCGGGTGAGGCTGCGGCGTTTGCCGTTGTGCTCGGTGTGTTCTTTGTTAAAGGGCTTGTATTTGTCATCCCGGCGATGCTGATTTATGTGTCGGTCGGCATGGCGTTTCCGGCACCGGTCGCCATTGCGTTGAGCTTGTGCGGAATTGCGCTGGAGGTGACCGGCACCTATGTTTTGGGCCGCATTTTGGGCGGTGACTATGTGGAACGGCTGCTGAAAAAAACGAAAGCCGGTGAAAAAATCCTGAACACAAAGAGCAAAACCAAAGGCTCCGCCGTTTTCACGGCTCGTCTTTTGCCGGTGTTCCCGATTGATTTTTTCAGCCTGTTTCTCGGCTCAATGAAGTATTCGTATCTGCCCTATGTCTGCCTTTCGGTGCTGGGGATTGCGCCCCGTGTCATTCTGTTTACGCTTCTGGGCGACAAAGCCTATGATTTAATTCCCATGGAATGGATCCTGCGGGGCATTTTGGTGCTTGTGCCTGCGGCGGCGGTCGTGTTTGCTGTGAAAGCCGTTCTCAAACGCCGAAAAACAGCCGAAACCGATTCTTCGGAGCAAAAAAGTGCGGAATAAACCCATATTTATAGAAAAATATGAAAAAACACTTGCTATTTGGAAAAAGCTGTGTTAAACTAACGAAGTAGGATAAAGATGCTTGACTGAGAGTGGGTTTGCGCCCGCTCTCTTGTTTATATATCCCTTATTTTTGCAAGAAGGAGGAGTGAAACGATGGCAGGAAAAGGAAAGGGCGGCAGCACGGTTGCGGCGGTGAGTGCCATTGCGCAGCCGATCGCCGAGGGGCTCGGGCTTCGTTTGTGGGATGTCCGCTTTGTCAAAGAGGGTGCCGATTGGTTTTTGCGCATTTTCATTGATAAGGACGGCGGCGTCGGCATTGATGACTGCGTTGCCATGAGCCATGCGCTCGACAAACCGCTGGATGAAGCAGACCCGATCGAACAGAGCTACTGTCTGGAGGTCAGCTCCCCCGGAACCGACCGTGAGCTGACAAGACCGGCGCACTTTGAAGCTTGTCTGGGCTGTGCGGTCAAGGCTCGCCTGATCCGCCCGCTGGAGGACGGAAGAAGGGAGCTCATCGGTATTCTGGAAAGCCATGACAAAGACGGGTTTGTTCTTGACTCGGGAGAAGACGGAAAGCGGCTGCTCAGCCGTAAGGAAGTATCCTGGGTTCGATTGGACGACAGTGACTGTTAACCGGTTAATTTAACGGAAAGGATATAAAGGAAAAATGGACACACAGGAATTTTTTGAAGCGATCCGACTGATTGAAAAAGAAAAGAAGGTGCCTGCCGAGCTGCTTTGCGACAAGATCCGTCAGGCAATTATCACTGCGATCAAAAACGAAAAGGGTCGTGACATCGGCATTTGCGAAATTGACCCGGCAACCGAGACCCTTGAGATCTCCATGAGAAAAGAAGTTGTGGAGGAAGTGCTTGACCCGGCAGTCGAGATCCTTGTTGACGCTGCCAGACGCTATGATCCGCAGGTCGTGGCAGGTGATTTTGTCGATATTCCGCTCCAGAAAGCGGATTTCAGCCGAATTGCCGCCACCAACACCAAAAATGTGGTGCGTCAGTGCATTCGTGAGGCGGAGCGTTCTCAGCTCAAGCAGGATTATCAGAACAAGCATCAGGAGCTTGTCACCGTGAAGGTCATCAATGTTGATGAAGAAACCGGCAATGCAACGGTCGAATTCGGCAGGGGAATGTCCGTTTTGCCCAAGACCGAACAGGTGCCGGGTGAAGTGATCAAGGTCGGCGATCTGATCAAGGTCTATGTGGTGGATGTTCGTGAAGGTGAAAAGAGCGGCGTCAAAGCTATGATCTCCCGAACACACTCCGGTCTGGTTCGCAGACTGTTTGAAGAAGAGGTTCCCGAAATTTTTGACGGAACGGTTGAAATCAAAGCCATTTCCCGTGAGGCAGGCTCCCGCACAAAGATCGCCGTTTACAGCGCAGATGAAAATGTGGATGCAGTCGGTTCCTGCATCGGTGCAAGAGGTGCCCGTGTCGGCAAGGTCGTCGATTTGCTCGGCGGCGAAAAAATCGACATTGTCAAATACAGCGACAAGCCCGAAGAATTTATCAGTGCATCTTTGGCTCCCGCCGATGTGCTCAGTGTGGAGATTCTGGAGGGTGCGGGAAATTCCTGCAGCGTTACCGTGCCGGACGATCAGCTTTCTCTCGCTATCGGCAACAAGGGTCAGAACGCAAGACTGGCTGCACGCCTGACCGGCTGGAAAATTGATATCAAGCCCGAAAGCGGCTTTTTTGAGATCAAAGAATAATTTCCGTTGGGCGGTGAAGTAAGAATGACCAAAGAAAAAAAAGTGCCGCTTCGCAAATGCCTGGGCTGCGGTGAAAGGAAGCCGAAGCAGGAGCTGATGCGGGTGGTTCGGTCGGCACAGGGAGAAGTTTTTCTGGATCTGACCGGAAAAATGAACGGCAGGGGTGCTTACCTTTGCATCGACAAAAAATGTCTTACCGCCGCAATCAAGGCAAAACGGCTTGAAAGAGCGTTCGGCTGCCCGATTGCAGCCGACATATACGACAGTCTGCTCACCGTGTTTGAGCAGCGTGAGCAGAATTAAGGAGGAACGGCTATGGCAACAGCAAAATTAAAAATTCACGAGGTCGCAAAAGACTTCGGCAAACAGAGCAAAGCGATCGTTGAGCTCCTTGCGCCATATTCGGACGAAGAGAAAAAATACACCTCGGTTCTTGATGCCAAAGAGCTGAGTATCATATTTGAAACTCTGACCCAGCAGACGGCTGTGGCAAGCTTCGAAGAATATTTCGCAACCGCATCCGAACCGAAGGAGAACGCACCGGCCGCAAAGACCGAAGCGGCTTCCGAGACGCAGGAAAAAGCGGAAACACAGGATAAACCGGCTGCCGCTCCGGATAAGAAAACGCCGGAAAAAGCATCCAAGCAGACCAAACCGGGCAGCAAAAAGCCCGCTGAAGGTCAGCCGCAGAACAAAGGCGGCGCACAACAGCCGCAGAAAAAGCAGAAAGATCGCAGCGGTCCGCTTCAGGCCAGAACCAAGGGTGAGAAGCGCACCATTGACACCAGAGCGGACAATGTTCAGCTCGAAAAATACAATGAGCATTATGAAAATATCGCTCCTGCCAACAAGACACAGCGTCACGAGGGCGAGGTCCATAAGCAGAAGATCAAACAGAAATCGCAGCAGTACCGCAAGCAGCAGGGTACCCGTGCTCACCGCAAGGAAACCGAGGCAGAGCGTCTTAAGCGCATTGCCGCCGAGCGTGCAAGCAAGCATATCACCGTAACGCTGCCGGAGGAGATCACGGTCGGCGAGCTTGCCATGAAGCTGAAAATGACGGCGGCCGAGGTCATCAAAAAGCTGTTTGCTTTGGGTCAGATGGCAACGGTCAACGAAACGCTTGATTTTGATACGGCGGAAATCGTTGCAACGGAGCTTGGCGCAAAGGTCAAAAAAGAAATCGTTGTTACGATCGAAGACCGTATTATTGACGCATCGGACGACACCGATGACAACTTAGAGGGTCGTGACCCGGTCGTTGTTGTCATGGGTCACGTTGACCACGGCAAGACTTCTCTGCTCGATGCGATCCGTCACACCTCCGTCACCTCGACCGAGGCGGGCGGTATTACACAGCACATCGGTGCGTACCGTGTTGAAATCAACGGTCAGAAAATCACATTTCTCGATACTCCCGGTCACGCCGCATTCACCTCCATGCGTGCCCGCGGTGCGCAGGCAACCGATATTGCCGTGCTGGTCGTTGCGGCGGATGACGGTATCATGCCGCAGACGATCGAGGCCATCAACCACGCCAAGGCGGCAGGCGTAACGATCATTGTCGCTATCAACAAAATGGATAAGCCCGATGTTCACCCCGAACGCATCCTTCAGCAGCTCACCGAGTATGAGCTGGTTCCCGAGGAATGGGGCGGTGATACGATTTGCGTGCCGGTTTCCGCCGTCACCAAAATGGGCATTGAAACTCTGCTCGAATCCATCTTGCTTGTTGCCGAGATGAAGGAGCTGAAAGCCAACCCGAACCGTGCCGCAAAGGGTATCGTCATTGAGGCAAGGCTTGATAAAGGCAGAGGCCCCATTGCCACCCTTCTGGTTCAGAACGGTACGCTGCACGCAGGCGACACGATCGTTGCCGGTACAGCAGTCGGCCGTATCCGTGCCATGGTGGATGAACACGGTAAAAATATTGCCGAGGCCGGTCCGTCCGTACCGGTTGAGATCATGGGTCTTGCCGAAGCGCCGCAGGCCGGTGACGGGTTCGATGCTGTGTCGGATGAGCGTCTGGCAAGAGAGCTTGTCGAGCAGCGCAAGCAGAAAATCAAAGATGAACAATTCAATTCCGTTCAGAAGGTCACGCTGGATAACCTGTTTTCCTCCCTGCAGGAGGGCGAGCTGAAGGATTTGAATATCGTTGTTAAGGCAGATGTTCAGGGTTCGGCGGAAGCAGTGAAACAGAACCTTGAAAAGCTTTCCAACGATGAGGTGCGTGTCCGTGTTATCCACAGCGGCGTCGGCGCAGTCAGCGAAAGCGATGTTATGCTTGCCAACGCCTCCAACGCCATTATTGTCGGCTTCAATGTCCGACCCGATCCTGTTGCCGCACAGAACGCAGAGCGTGACGGTGTGGAAATGCGTATGTACCGCATCATTTACGACTGCATTGAAGAAATTCAGGCGGCGATCAAGGGTATGCTTGCCCCCAAGACCCGTGAAGTGGAGCAGGGCAGGATCGAAGTGCGTAATGTTATTACCATTTCTTCGGTCGGCAATGTTGCCGGTTGCTATGTGCTCGACGGCAAAGTGACCCGTAATTCCCGTATCCGTTTGGTGCGTGACGGCATCGTGGTCACCGAGGATGATATTGCTTCCCTCAAACGCCTCAAGGACGATGTTAAGGAAGTGAATCAGGGCTACGAATGCGGTATTGTACTCAACAAATATAACGACATTAAGCTCGGGGATATTTTTGAGGCATTTGTTGTTGAGGAGTATCGTGAATAATTATGGCTGGATATAAAGCAGACCGTGTTGCGGAAGATATTAAGCGTGAAATTATTGCCGTTATCCGGGAGGATATCAAGGACCCCCGGGTGAAGGATAAGCTGCTGACGGTGGTTCGGGTCGAGGTCTCTCATGATCTGTCCTACGCCAAGGCTTACATCAGCGCATTAGAAGGAATTGACGCAGCCAAAGAGGCGGTGAAGGGCTTGAAGAGCGCAGGCGGCTTCATCCGCCGTGAGGTCGGCCAGCGGCTTCACTTGCGCAAGACACCCGAAATCAATTTTATTGCGGATGATTCCATTGAGCACGGCATGAGCATTGCCCGTTTGCTCAACGATTTATCCGAAAAAAGAACGGAAGAATAAAACGGAGGCGGTTTTATGCTTGCGGATATCGGCTCAGCCGCAGCTTTTTTGGCGGCGCATGACAATTACATGATTCTTTGCCACGAGCGTCCCGACGGGGATACGCTCGGCTCCGGCTACGGTTTGTGCCGCATCCTGCGCTCAATGGGCAAAAAAGCCAATGTGCGGTGCAGCGATGAGGTCCCGAAAAAGTTCCGTTACCTGATGACAGAAGATGAGGCTTTTGAGGAACAGACCGTGGTAGCGGTGGATATCGCCGACCCGTTTCTGATGGGAGCCGGGGTGCGGGATATTTACGCCGGAAAAGTTGATCTCTGTCTGGATCATCACGGCTCGAACAAACTGTATGCCGAACGGAACCATGTGGACGCTTCCGCTTCGGCAACAGCGGAAATCATAGTTGCCGTGGCGCATGAGCTGAAGGTTCCGATCACGAAGGATATTGCCGATTGCCTGTTTACGGGCATCACCACAGATACCGGCTGTTTCCGCTATGCGAATGTGACGGCTCGCACGCATATTCTGGCGGCGGAGCTGATGGAATGTGGTGCCGATGCCGAGGGAATCAATATGGCGATGTTTGAAACCAAAACCAAGACCTATGCGGCTTTGGAACGCCTTGCGCTGGACGGTATGGAATTGTTCCTGGATGACCGCTGTGCCGTCATCACGGTCACAAGAGCCATGTTTGACGAAAGCGGTTCGGATGAAAGCGAATGTGATGCCATTGCTTCGCTGCCCCGTCAGATCGAGGGCGTGATGGTCGGCATCACCCTGCGGGAGCGGTCGGACGGTGGCTTTAAGGCTTCGGTGCGCAGCCGCAACCCCGTTGATGCATCACAGATTTGCGCAAAGCTCGGCGGCGGCGGGCACAGGAATGCCGCCGGCTGTCAGCTCGGCGCCGATTTGGCGCAGGCAAAAGCTGCACTGCTTGCGGCTGTTGAGGAATGTTTATGACAGGTGCCGTTTTTTTGGATAAGCCCGCAGGAATGACCTCTTTTTCGGCGGCAAACCGTGTGCGCCGCGCACTCGGCTTAAAAAAAGCCGGTCATACCGGTACCCTTGACCCCATGGCGACCGGTGTGCTGGTGGTCATGCTCGGCGGTGCGACCCGGTTCATCGATTTTATTCCGTCCCACGATAAGGCGTATGAGGCATCGTTTCGTTTGGGAATGACCACCGATACGCTTGATACGGAGGGAACGGTTCTGACGCAGGAGCAAACGCATTTCACCCGGGAACAGGTGGAGGCGGTTCTGCCGATGTTCTGCGGCGAAATTGCGCAGGTTCCTCCGATGTACTCCGCTCTGAAAAAGGACGGGCAGAAGCTGTGCGATCTGGCACGCAGGGGGATCGAAATTGAACGGGAAAGCCGAACCGTGACGGTTTACAGCCTGACGCTGACCGAAGCGGATGAGGAAACACAGGAGTTTTCTTTTTCCGCTGCCTGTTCGGCCGGCACTTATATTCGTTCTCTCATCGCCGACATCGGTGAACGGCTTGGCTGCGGAGCGGTGATGACCGCATTAAGGCGTACGGCGGCGCACGGTGTGGAAATCGGGCGGTGCGTGACACTCGATGAAGTGGATGAAGCGCATATTGTGCCGCTGGAATCGATTTTGGATTATCCGGCGGTGACGGTTACGGCGGCGCAGGCCAAACGCTTTTGCTGCGGCGGTGAGCTGGATGTTAAACGCCTGCACGGTTTGCAGGGAAACGGTTTATATCAGGTGTTATCCCCCGAGGGCAGGTTTTTGGGTCTGGGTGAAATCGCACCTGAAAGCGAAGAAATGAAAATCAGGCGTGTACTCAGTGAATGAGAATACGCTCACCATATATAATTTAAGGAAATATAGAGATGGACAGCAAAAGGTCAATCGCCCTCGGCAGCTTTGACGGACTGCATCGAGGTCACAAAGCGGTCATCGACCGGGCACGCTTTTTTGCTCAGCAGGGCTATCGGCCGTGTGTGCTTTTGCTTGAGCCGCCACCGGCTCAGGTGCTCGGCAGAACTTCGGTCAAGCGGTTGATGAGTTTTGAATATAAGCGGGATAAGCTGGCTCAGCTCGGCGTTGAAGTGGCGGTGCTGGACTTTTTGTCCGTGAAAGACCTGTCCCCGGCGGACTTTTTTGAAACGGTGCTTTGCGGGCAGCTTCATGCCGGTGTGCTCACGTGCGGTTTCAACTACCGTTTCGGCGCAGCGGGCAGCGGTGACGCACGGCTGCTGCGTGAATTGTGTGAAAAAAGCGGCGTGATGTTCAACGAGATCGAGCCGCAGATGCTCAACGAAACCGTGATCAGCTCGACCGCCATTCGTCAGGCACTGACACGGGGCGAGGTGGAACAGGCGGAGGAAATGCTCGGTCATCCGTTCGGCTACCGGTTTGAAGTGGTGCACGGCGATCGCATCGGCGGCACGGTTTTGAATTGCCCGACCATCAATCAGCTTTTCCCCGGGGAAATGCTGGTGCCGAAATACGGGGTGTATGCTTCGCAGACCTTTGTGGACGGAGCATGGCACCGTTCGGTGACGAACATCGGCTGCCGCCCTTCGTTTGAAAACAACGAACAGCGCAGCGAAACACATATTATTGATTTTGACGGCGATTTGTACGGGCAGCGCATTGAGGTTCGCCTGTGCCGTTACAAACGGAATGAGCGGAAATTCGACTCGCTGGAGGAGCTGAAGCAGCAGCTGATAGCCGACCGTCAGCCTGATTGAGCAAATGAATTTGAGGCTTGAATCGGAGCAGAAAATAAGATATAATGAAAGAAATAAACCGTCTATAAAAACAAGGAGCGGATTATTATGGAGAAAAATAAAGTCAGATTGAACATCTGCGGTGCGGATTATGCCATCACCACCGAGGATGACCCGAAGTATGTCCTTGCCCTGGGCGATGAGCTGGACGCCGTATTGACAAAGACTCTGCGTGAAAACAGCCGCCTTTCCGTGACACAGGCGGCCATTCTGGCGGCGTTGGATTATGCCGACCAGTGCAAAAAGGCAGAGGTGAGCGCAGACAACCTTCGCAGTCAGATCAAGGAATACCTTGAGGATTCCGCACGCTCCAAGATGGATGCGGAAATCGCAAGGCGTGAAGTGGAAAGGCTGACGAGGGAGCTTCAGAATGTTCAGGGAAAGCTCGGCTGAAATTTTAGCTCCGGCGGGAACCTATGAGGCTGTGGAGGCTGCTGTCCGGTGCGGTGCCGATGCGGTTTATCTCGGCGGTCGGGAGCTGAATGCCCGCAGAAATGCAGGCAATTTCAACAGCGATGAAATGGAAAAAGCCGTGGCGTATTGTCACGCTCACGGTGTAAAGGTTCATATGACGCTTAACACGCTTGCTTCGGATGAGGAGCTGACCGATGCGGCTCAGCGTGCCGTTCATCAGGCGTGCCGGTCAGGTGTTGACGCCCTAATCGTGCAGGATTTGGGCGTTTTTCGTCTTGTGAAAAGCTGTGCGCCGACCATGCCGGTTCATGCTTCCACGCAGATGTCGGTACATACCCTCGGCGGTGTTCGGCTGCTGGCGGAGCTGGGCTTTGAGCGTGCGGTTCTTGCCCGGGAGCTGTCGCTGACGGAAATCGAGACGATCGCCGCTCAGTCACCGATCGAGCTGGAGGTTTTCATCCACGGCGCACTTTGCATGAGCGTGTCCGGGCAGTGTCTGATGAGTGCCATGCTCGGTTCCCGCAGTGCCAACCGGGGGCTTTGCGCCCAGCCGTGCCGGCTTCCCTTTGCCGCACCCGGCGGAACGGGCAATGACCTGAGCCTGAAAGACCTGTCGGCAGCGGAATATATAAACCGTCTGAGCCGTGCCGGTGTCAGCTCGTTCAAAATCGAGGGGCGCATGAAACGCCCCGAATATGTCGCCGCCGCCGTGACCGCCTGCCGCAAAGCGAGGGACGGCGAAACCGACCCCGTGATGCAGGAGCAGCTGCGCAGCGTGTTTTCACGCTCCGGCTTTACGAAAGGGTATTTGGACGGTGCGCTCGGACGGGATATGTTCGGCATTCGCCGTAAGGAAGATGTGACGGCTGCACAGCCTGTTCTCAAAGAGCTGCACCGTCTGTACGAAAAAGAAACGCCCCGTGTCGGGGTGGAAATGATATTCTGCGCCTATGAGGGTGAAACCGCTTCACTTTCGGCAAAAGCAAACGGAAAGACCGTATTCGTGCAGGGCGATACCGTGGCGGTCAAAGCGGAAAAAGTACCCCTGACGCAGGAAAAAATCGAAAACCAGCTTCGCAAATGCGGCGGTACACCGTTTGAAGTGACGGCGATCGATTTGGATCTGGATGAGAATATTTCGCTTCCGCTTTCGTCGATCAATGCGCTTCGGCGGGAGGCGTTGGAAGCACTGTACGCCGAAACACAGCAGCCCGAAACACACGCTTTTTCACCGTTCATTGTGAAAAACACGGTGAAAAAGGTGAACAAAACGACCGTTTTCGCCCGTTTTTCAAGCATTTCTCAGGTGAAAAACCTTTCCACCGATGTGGAAACCTTTATTCTTCCGCTTGCGCAGGCACAGCCGATGAGCGGCAAAAAGGTGATCGCCGAGCTGCCGACTGTTTTTTTCGGCAGGGAAGAAAAAGTGCGGGAACAGATTTACGCCGCAAAAGAAAAGGGGATCACCTGCCTTTGTGCGGCAACGCTTGACGGGGTTCGGCTGGCGCAGGAAAGCGGAATGGATTTTATGCTCGGTCTGGGCAGCAATGTATTCAATACGCTCAGCCTTCTTCAGGCGCAGGAGCTTGGTGCCCGTGCGGTCATCCTGTCGCCGGAAATGACCCTGCGGCAGGCTTTTCAGCTGGGCGGCACGGTGAAACGGGGGCTGATCACTTACGGACGGCTGCCGTTGATGACGACCCGTAACTGCCCGATCAAAAACGGAGCGGACTGTGCGGCATGTAAGCGTTCACGCAGCCTGACCGACCGCCTCGGCGTTTCGTTCCCCGTGCGCTGTTTTGACGGCTATTCGCAGGTGTTCAATTCACGCCCGGTTTATCTGGCGGATCGCAAAAAAGAAACCGATATCACCGATTTTTCCGTGCTGTATTTTACGACCGAAACGGCCGAAGAATGTGCCGGGGTGCTGGAACGATACCGCACCGAAGCACCGCCACAGGGTGAATTTACACGGGGCTTATATTACCGGGGAGTTGAATAAGGAGGAAGTATGAAGCAGGAGGAATTTGACCGCATCAGCGAGCTGACACGGATCTCCCGTGAGCGTGAGCTGACGCAGGAGGAACAGGCAGAGCGGGCAGAGCTTCGCCGCCGTTATATTGACAGCTATAAAATGAGCCTGGTTTCTCAGCTGGAAACGACTTATATCGTGGACGAAAAAGGCAACAAAACCAAGGTTCAGCGAAAAAATAAAAATTGAGATATGAGGTGTAGTCTATGTACAATTTTTCCATCGGTGTCATCATTGACAGCTTCCGTCTGCCGATTCCGCAGGCGGTAAAAAAAGCGGCTGAAGTCGGCGCAAAGGGGATCCAGGTCTATTCCACACACGGGGAAATGGCACCCGAAAATCTGGACGCCAAGGCAAGAAGTGAGTTCAAAAAGCTGGTTGCAGACAACGGCTTGCAGATTTCCGCTCTGTGCGGCGATTTGGGCGGCGGCGGATTCGTTCACCCCGAACAGAACCCCGAACGCATCGAAAAATCCAAGCGTATCCTTGATTTGGCAAAAGAACTGGGTACAGATGTGGTGACGACCCATATCGGTGTGGTGCCCGGCGACCAAAACCATGACCGCTTCAAAATCATGCAGGATGCCTGCGGTCAGCTGGCCGAATATGCCGACAGCATCGGGGCGCACTTTGCCGTTGAAACAGGTCCCGAAACCTCGGCAACGCTGAAAATGTTCCTCGATTCACTCGGCTCCCGCGGGGTCGGTGTCAACCTTGTCCCGGCGAACCTTGTTATGGTCACCGGCGATGACCCGGCGGCTGCCGTACACAATCTGAAAGATTACATCGTTCACACGCACGCCAAGGACGGCGTTCAGAATTTCTATGTTGACCCGGATATGGTTTACGGCATGGTACCGAAAAGC
Organism: Acutalibacteraceae bacterium; assembly: GCA_045642685.1. Lineage (GTDB taxonomy): Bacteria > Bacillota > Clostridia > Oscillospirales > Acutalibacteraceae > UBA8612. Next base: position 12,817 of record JAZUJI010000191.1, read on the forward strand.
GGCTTGCCCGAGGGCGATTCATTCACGGAGGTGCCGCTGGGCGAAGGCAGCGTGCCGTGGAAAGACTATCTGAAAGCACTGGATGAGATCGGTTATCACGGCTTTTTGACGATCGAGCGTGAGGTCGGTGATGACCCGGCCCGTGACATTATCAAAGCCGTTAACTTCCTGAAGGAGCTGATCTGACATGAAATTTTCCGTAAGCTCCTACAGCTTTCAGAAGCTGCTGAACGAGGGTAAATACACGCAGCTTGATTTGATCGATGTGGCAAAACAAATGGGCTTTGACGGCATTGAGTTTACCGACCTCTGCCCCGAAAACGGGCTGAGCGACACGGACTATGCCGGTCTGCTTGCCGAAAAGGCGGATAAGCTCGGTATTGCCATTGTCAACTACACCATTGGTGCGGATTTTCTCAATGCCGAAAACGGCTGGGAGGCGGAGGCGCAGCGTCTGTTCGGTCAGGCAGAGGTTGCCAAGGCTCTCGGAGCACGGGGTATGCGCCACGATGCGACCGGCGGCTTCAAGGGCAGAGAAGCCGCTTACAAAAGCTTTGATTCCGCTTTGCCGGTTCTGGCAGACGGGTGCCGCATGGTCACGCAGTACGCCGGGACACTCGGCATTGCCACGATGGTGGAGAACCACGGCTTTTTCTGCCAGGAATCCCGCCGTGTCGAGCAGCTTGTCAATGCTGTCGGTGATGATAACTTCGGCTTGCTGGTGGATATGGGCAACTTCCTTTGTGCGGATGATGACCCTGCCGAGGCGGTCGGCCGTGTGGCGAAATACGCCAAACATGTGCACGCCAAGGATTTTCATTTCAAATCCGGTGACGGAGCGAACCCCGGGGACGGCTTTTTCACCACACGGGGCGGCAACTACCTGCGGGGTGCGGTGATCGGTCACGGCTGTGTTCCGATCACGCAATGCCTGCGCACGCTCAAACGCAATGATTATGACGGCTTTGTCAGCATTGAGTTTGAGGGCTGCGAGGAGAACGAATGGGCGATCCGGACCGGTCTGGACAACCTGCGCCGGTATGACGCAGAATAATTCTGCGCTTTCTTGACTTTGCCGGTACGGCAGTATATAATAAATTTGCTTCTATACGGGTTTTTGCCCGAAATTAAATCAAGGAGAGAAAAACATGAAAAAAACCATGAAAGCGGTTCTGGCTCTTGTTCTTGCGCTGACGATGTTGCTCGGCTGCTCGGCAACAGCTTTTGCCGCAACGGATCTCACCACAAAGTCCACCATCAATCTGCAGTTTAACGCAGAAGGCAAATTCCGTATTCTTCAGTTCGCCGATACGCAGGACAGTATTTTCCTTCGCCCCGGCACGGCTGCTATCGTCAAGGGTGCGATTGCCAAGTATAAGCCCGACCTGGTCGTCTTCACCGGCGATAACACCGGCGTTGTCGGCACGGCTATCGAAGCAAAGCTTGCATTGAAAGCCCTTCTGACCTATTGTGAAGATGCAAAGGTTCCGTTCACCTGCGTGTTCGGCAACCACGATGCCGAAAAGGTCGCCAAGGAAACCCATCTGAGATATTGGCGTGAGTACAAATACTGCATGGCTTACGATGCCGATCCGACCCTTTACGGCGCAGCCACGCATAACCTCACCATCAAGTCCTCCGACGGCAAGAAGACGGCGTTCAACCTTTGGATGTTCGACTCCAATATGTATGACGAGCAGAACGGCGGTTACGATTATATTCATCCCGATCAGCTTGCCTGGTATCAGAAAACTTCCGATGCATTGAAGGCAGATAACGGCGGCGAATTGGTTCCTTCCCTCTGCTTCCAGCACATCATCCCCAATGAAATTATGGATTATACCACGACCGGCAGCAACGACAGCATCGGTTATTATGACAGCAAACTCGGCCAAAATGTGGTTCTGAACCCGGCTTACTGCGAAAAGGGCAGCGTCCTGCTCGAGCATCCCTGCCCCGGCACGGTGAACGGCGGTCAGCTCAGGGCATTTGCCGCTCAGGGCGATGTGCTCGGTGTTGTTGTCGGACACGACCATGTAAATGATTTTGTGGTTCACACCGATTTCAAAACGGCAAAATCCACTTCCATTGACCTGATCCAGACTGCAGGCGCAGGCTTCCGTTCTTATGGTGATGAGCGTGTCAGGGGCTGCCGTGTGATCGATCTGGACGAAAAGGATCTGTGGAGCTACACCACCAAGTCCTACACCATGTTTGATGTGCTCGGCTACACGAAGGATGTCCATATGCTTTCCTATTTCTCCAAGGACGGTTATACCTACTGGGTCATCAGCAAGGTGATCGAGTGCCTGCCCTTTGCAGGTCCGCAGCTTGCCGAAATCTTCCGCAATGCGGTCTATAGCGCAGCAGCCAAATAAGCTATGCCGGATTGGATTTACCGTTTTGATTTAAGCGTGTTCAACCGGGTGTTTGCCCTGCATTCGCCTTTTCTGAACTTCCTGATGAAAATTATCACGCAGCTGGGCGATGCCGGCTTGATTTGGATCGTTGCGGCGGTCGTGCTGCTTTTGTTCCGCAGGACGAGGAAGCTCGGCGTGTTTGTTGCCGGGGCACTGCTTGTGCAGGTACTGTGCAACGAGCTGATCCTCAAATATGTTTTTGAGCGGCCGAGACCTTTTTCCTATTTACCGTGGCAGGAAGCCGGGCTGTATACTTACCCCGACATTATCGGCAGGCCGGATGGCTTTTCGTTCCCGTCGGGGCATACTTCCTCCTCTTTTGCTTCGGCAACCGTTCTGTTTTGCAGCAGCAAAAAGCTCGGGGTTCCCGCTTTGGTTTTGGCAGCATTGATCGGCTTTTCCCGTGTTTACTGCGGGGTGCATTACTGCACCGATGTTCTGGCGGGCATCGTGGTCGGTGTGCTGTTCGGCATTGCCGCTTTCTACGGAGTGCGTGCCCTGCTGACACTGTTGAAAAACAAAAGACCCGGAATCACAAAATATTTTGACAATCTTTGAATTTTCTGTTTACGAAAGGATATTACCATGAGCAAATCTGTTTTGATCGAAACCTCTGCACGCCATGTGCATGTGACCAAGGAGCATTTGGCTATTCTCTTTGGCGAGGGTTATGAGCTGACCCTGAAGAAGGATCTTTCACAGCCCGGTCAGTTCGCAAGCAACGAGCGTGTTGCTGTTGTCGGCCCGAAGGGCAGTTTCCCGGCTGTTTCCATTCTCGGTCCGGTTCGTCCCGCAACGCAGGTCGAGCTTTCCGCCAGCGATGCCCGTTCCATCGGCGTGACCGCACCCATCCGTGAAAGCGGCGACATTGCCGGCAGCGGTGCGTGCAAGCTGGTCGGCCCGAACGGCGAAGTCGAAATCGGCGAGGGTGTGATCGTTGCCAAAAGACACATTCACGCAACGCCCGAGGATGCGGAAAAGTACGGCCTTGCCGACAAGCAGATCGTGTCCGTCAAGGTCGAGTCCGACGGTCGTTCTCTTGTTTTCGGGGATGTGGTCGTTCGTGTCAGCCCGAAGTTTGCTTTGGCGATGCACATCGACACCGATGAATCCAATGCCGCAAGCTGCAAGCCCGGCATGATGGGTGAGATCCTTACCGACTGAACTGCCTGACATCTGAATTATATGACCCTGTCTGTGAGAGCTTCTCACGGGCAGGGCTCTTTTTTTTGCGCCGTAAACGGTGATGACCGTGTCAAGACCGGAATTGTAAAGTTTTGTTATTATTTACACACGCACCCTCGTGTTTGCTTGCAGCAGCACGAAAAACGGATTTTGCTGTTTTTTTTAATCTTACGAAAAAAATATAAAAAACAGCGAAAAATTCAAAAAAATATTCAAAAACAAGCAAAACAGGGCTTGACAAGGACAAAAAATGGGGGTATAATACCCAACTACGATTAAAATGGATGTATATGCCTCTTAGCTGAAATCTATGATAATCGTTCGTCAAAACGCACAAAAACAACAGCTCAAAATTGTTAAATTTCTCAATTGATTATTTATAGAAATGGAGTGATTTGCCTATGGCAAAAGCAGCCCAAATGGTCAAGCACGGCAAGATCGAAAGATTGAGCTACAGCCGGATCAATGAGGTTATGGATATGCCTAACTTCATTGAGATCCAGAAGAACTCCTATCAGTGGTTCCTCGACAAGGGCCTGAAGGAAGTGTTCCGTGACATTGATGAAATCACCGACTACACGGGCAACCTTGTCCTGAGCTTCATCGACTACCGCATGGAGGATAAGCCGAAGTACAGCATCCGTGAATGTAAAAAGCGTGATGTGACTTATGCGGCACCCATGCGTGTTACGGCTCGCCTTTACAACAAAGAAACCGGCGAAATCAAAGAGAACGAAGTCTATATGGGCGATTTCCCGCTGATGACCGAAAGCGGTACCTTTATCATCAACGGTGCAGAGCGTGCCATTGTTTCTCAGTTGGTTCGTTCGCCCGGCGTTTATTTTGACATTGACCACGATAAGGTCGGCAAAGAGCTTTTCAAGGCTCAGATCATTCCGAACCGCGGTGCATGGCTCGAATATGAAACGGATCAGAACGACCTGTTCTATGTCCGTATCGACAAAAACCGCAAAATCTTCATCACCACCTTCATCCGCGCCCTGTTCTGCGGCACCGATTTGGGCACCGGCACCAATGAGGAAATCATTGACCTGCTCGGTGACGATATCCGTTTGACCGCCACTATGGAAAAGGACGAGAAGCAGAATGCCGAGGAGGCTCTGCTTGAGGTTTACCGCAAGCTCCGCCCCGGTGAGCCGCCCACACTGGAAACAGCGCAGGCTCAGCTGGATATGCTCTTCTTTGATCCGCACCGCTATGATCTTTCCCGTGTCGGCCGCTACAAATACAACAAGAAGCTTGCTATTTCCGACCGTATTGTCGGCGCCTATACCACCGAAATGGTCATCAACCGTTTCACCGGTGAAGTCATTGCCGATGAAAACGAGCTGATCACACCGGCTCTTGCTCACGAAATCGAGCAGGGCGGCGTGATGAAGATGTATGTTCGTCCGTCGGAAGAGAGTGACGATGTTATCTGCGTGCTGTCCAACGGCATGGTGGATATTAAGCCGTTCCTTCCGCAGTTCACGGCAGAGCAGCTTGATGAGATCGGCATCAACGAAATGGTCAGTGCCTCTGCACTCAAAACCATTCTGGAGGCTGCCGAGGCAGAGGGCTGGGACGATGCAGTTCTCCTTGAAAAGCTTCGGGAGTGTGCCAACGACCTGATCCCCAAGCACATTGTCCGTGATGATATTTTTGCTTCCATCAACTACCTCAACTGCCTTGCCAGAGGACTCGGCAGTAAGGATGATATCGACCATTTGGGCAACCGCCGCATCCGCTGTGTCGGCGAATTGCTTCAGAATCAGTTCCGCATCGGCTTTACCCGTATGGAGCGTGTTGTCCGTGAACGCATGACCATCCAGGCGCAGGACAGCGACAAGCTCACGCCGCAGGCTCTTATCAGCATCCGCCCCGTTGTGGCGGCGATCAAAGAGTTCTTCGGTTCCTCGCCGCTTTCTCAGTTCATGGATCAGAACAATCCGCTTGCCGAGCTGACCCACAAGCGCCGTCTTTCCGCTTTGGGTCCCGGCGGTCTTTCCCGTGAAAGAGCCGGTTTCGAGGTTCGTGACGTTCACTACAGCCACTACGGTCGTATGTGCCCCATTGAAACACCCGAAGGTCCGAACATCGGCTTGATCTCCTATCTGGCGACCTTTGCCCGTATCAACGAGTACGGCTTTGTCGAAGCACCGTACCGCCGTGTGGACAAGGAAACAGGTATCGTCACCGATGAAGTGCGCTATATGACAGCGGACGTCGAGGATAACTTCATTGTTGCACAGGCAAACGAACCGCTGGATGAAAACAACCGTTTCGTTAACGCAAGAGTTAATGCCCGTCACCGTGACGGCTTCCTGGAGATCGAGCGTGAAAAGGTCGATTACATGGATGTTTCGCCGAAGATGGTCGTTTCCGTTGCAACGGCAATGATCCCGTTCCTTGAAAACGATGACGCAAACCGTGCCCTCATGGGTTCCAACATGCAGCGTCAGGCGGTTCCGCTGCTCAAAACCGATTCCCCGATCGTTGCGACCGGTATGGAATACAAAGCGGCGGTCGACTCCGGCGTTGCGGTTCTTGCCAAAAAGCCCGGCATTGTCACTTATGTCAGTGCCGACAAAGTCCGTGTTCTCAACGACGAAGGCGAAACGGACGAATACGAAATCATCAAATTCCAGCGTTCCAACCAGGGTACCTGCATCAACCAGCGTCCGATCGTCAAGGTCGGTGAGCGTGTCGATGCCCACGAAGTCATTGCGGACGGTCCGGCAACCGACCTGGGCGAGATCAGCCTGGGTAAAAATGCTCTGATCGGTTTCATGACCTGGGAAGGATACAATTATGAGGACGCCGTTCTCATCAATGAAAAACTGGTTCGTGACGATGTTTATACCTCTATTCATATTGAAAAGTATGAGCTGGAGGCCAGAGAAACCAAGCTCGGGCCGGAAGAGATCACCCGTGATATCCCCAATGTCGGTGATGATATTCTCAAGGATCTGGATGAAGAAGGTATCATCCGCATCGGTGCCGAGGTTCACTCCGGTGATATTCTGGTCGGTAAGGTGACCCCGAAGGGCGAAACCGAGCTGACGGCGGAGGAGAGATTGCTCCGTGCCATTTTCGGCGAAAAAGCCCGTGAGGTGCGTGATACCTCCCTGCGTGTGCCGCACGGTGAATACGGCATTATCGTGGATGTTGAAGTGTTCACCCGTGAAAACTGTGATGAGCTCAGCCCCGGCGTCAACAAGGTCGTTCGCTGCTATATCGCTCAGAAGCGCAAGCTTTCCGTCGGCGATAAGATGGCGGGTCGTCACGGCAACAAGGGCGTTGTTTCCCGCATTTTGCCGCAGGAGGATATGCCGTTCCTGCCCGACGGTACGCCACTTGATATCGTGCTGAATCCCGTGGGCGTTCCCAGTCGTATGAACATCGGTCAGGTGCTTGAGGTTCACCTCGGCTTTGCCGCAAGACAGCTCGGCGTTAAGGTCATGACTCCCGTCTTCGACGGTGCAGACGAAAACGACATCGTGGATGCTTTCAAGATGGCGAATGAAAAAATTATCGCCGAAGCGAAAGCCCGTGCCGCCGAAAAAGGCGAAGAGCTGGATGAAAATATGCTTGCACGCATCCGCTTGCGTGATGACTGTAAGACGATCCTGACCGACGGCAGAACCGGTAAGACCTTTGACAACCCCGTAACGGTCGGTGTCATGTATTACCTCAAGCTTCACCATTTGGTTGACGATAAGATCCATGCCCGTTCCACCGGTCCGTACTCCCTGATCACGCAGCAGCCTCTGGGCGGTAAAGCTCAGTTCGGCGGCCAGCGTTTCGGTGAGATGGAAGTCTGGGCGCTTGAAGCCTACGGTGCCGCCTACACCCTGCAGGAGATCCTGACGGTGAAGTCGGACGATGTGGTTGGCCGTGTGAACACCTATAAAGCCATTGTCAAGGGCTACAACATTCCCAAGCCCGGTGTGCCCGAATCCTTCAAGGTTCTTATCAAAGAGCTTCAGTCACTCGGTCTGGATGTTAAAGTGCTTGACGGCGAAAAGCGTGAAATTGACCTCAGACAAACCTTTGATGACGATGATGTCGGTCTTCATCTTGTCGATGAAGGTGCGTTCTCAAGCTCCCAGGAGGATGCCGAAAACGCAGCCGGTTATTCGATTGAAGGCAATGATATTTTTGATCTTGATTCCGAAGACACGGAATCCGGTGTCGAAGAGGATGACGATGATTTTTCCGAGGATTATGCCTTTGAGGAATCCATGGACTTCGACGGCGAAGACGAATAAGGGAACACTTGCTTAAAGCCCTGTGTCCCCGAGAATTAAGGCAACACCGCACAATTCAAAGTGCACGCCTTGTTCGAATATTATTCCGTCATATTGCCCCAAAATTCCTTGAAATACGAAAGTATGTCTGCAAAATTTTCGAGCAATCTGACGAAAAATCTTACTTCGCAATCCGTACACCTAAATTGTGCGGTATTACCTTAAACTGAGAGAGAGGTCGTTTTAATGGATAACAGCACAAACGAAATCACCTTTGAATCAATACAAATCGGTCTTGCCTCACCGGATAAAATCAGAGAATGGTCCTACGGCGAGGTCAAAAAGCCCGAAACAATCAACTACAGAACCCTGAAGCCCGAGCGTGACGGTCTTTTCTGCGAGCGTGTGTTCGGCCCGATGAAGGACTGGGAATGCCACTGCGGCAAATATAAACGCATCCGCTATAAGGGCAAGGTCTGCGAACGCTGCGGCGTTGAGATCACCAAGGCAAAGGTGCGCCGTGAGCGTATGGGTCACATTGAGCTGGCTGCCCCGGTATCGCACATCTGGTACTTCAAGGGTATCCCGTCCCGCATGGGTCTGGTTTTGGATATTTCCCCGAGAGCACTTGAAAAAGTCCTCTATTTTGCTATGTATATCGTCATTGATCCCGGTATCACGCCGCTGAAGAAGTATCAGCCTCTTTCCGAAAAAGAATACGGCGAATGGCGTGAAAAGTACGGGGATGAGTTCCGTGCCGGTATGGGTGCGGAGGCCATTAAAGAGCTGCTTGCCGAAATCGATATTGACGAGCTGGATGCTCAGCTTCGTGACGAGCTGGGCAAGGCAAGCGGGCAGAAGAAGGCAAGGATCCTCAAGCGCCTTGAGGTCGTTGAATCCTTCAAACAGTCCGGCAACAGACCCGAATGGATGATCCTGGATGTTATCCCGGTCATTCCGCCCGATATTCGTCCTATGGTTCAGCTCGACGGCGGCCGCTTCGCTACCTCCGACCTGAACGACCTGTACCGTCGTGTTATCAACCGCAACAACCGTCTGAGAAAGCTCCTCGAACTGGATGCGCCCGATATCATTGTGCGCAATGAGAAGAGAATGCTTCAGGAGGCAGTCGATGCCCTGATCGATAATGGCCGCCGCGGCCGCCCGGTCACAGGCCCGAGCAACCGTCCGCTCAAATCCCTTTCCGATATGCTGAAAGGTAAGCAGGGTCGTTTCCGCCAGAACCTGCTCGGCAAGCGTGTTGACTACTCCGGCCGTTCGGTTATCGTGGTCGGCCCCGAGCTGAAGATTTACCAGTGCGGTCTGCCCAAGGAAATGGCTCTGGAGCTGTTCAAGCCGTTTGTTATGAAACGCCTTGTGGAAACAAAGGCTGCTCTGAATATCAAAACAGCCCGCAAGATGGTGGAGCGTGTCAACCCCGAGGTTTGGGATGCTCTTGAAATCGTTATCAAGGATCACCCGGTCATGCTCAACCGTGCGCCCACACTTCACCGTTTGGGTATTCAGGCGTTTGAGCCGGTGCTGGTTGAGGGCCGTGCCATTAAGCTGCATCCCCTTGTATGTACCGCATTTAACGCCGACTCCGACGGCGACCAGATGGCGGTTCATGTTCCGCTTTCCTCCGAACCCCAGGCAGAAGCCCGCTTCCTGATGCTTGCCGCCAACAACCTGCTCAAGCCGTCGGACGGTAAGCCGGTCGCTGTGCCCACGCAGGATATGGTGCTCGGCTCCTACTACATGACCCTTGTCAAAAAAGACGAAAAAGGTCAGGGCAAGGTGTTCCGTGATGTGAACGAGGCAATGATGGCTTATGATGAAGGTGATATCACGCTTCATGCCATCATTAAGATCCGTATGACCAGAGAGGTCAACGGTAAGACTTATACCAAGTTCCTGCAGACCACACTCGGCCGTGTGATTTTCAACAATCCGATCCCGCAGGATTTAGGCTGGATCGACCGCTCGAATCCTGATAATATGTTTAAGCTGGAGTTCGGCGACATCAGCGATGTTGACTTTGAAGCCATCAAGGATGATGACGAAGCCTTCCAGAAAGCAGTCGGCGAAATTGCCAAGAAAAAGAATCTCGGCAAAATCATCGACCGTTGCATCAAGGTGCACGGCACCTCCGTTACCGCCGAAGTGCTTGACAAAATCAAGGCGCAGGGCAATCAGTTCTCCACACGCAGCGGCTTGACGGTGTCGGTTTTCGACGCCACCATTCCGCAGGAGAAGCAGGCATACCTGGCTGAGGCGGAAGAAAAAATCGAAAAAATTACCAAGAAGTTCAAAAAAGGTCTTATCAGCGAGAGCGAGCGCTCCAGGCGTGTTATCGAGGTCTGGGAGCAGTGCACCGCTAAGGTCGCCGCCGCTTTGAAGACCGGATTTGACCGTTACAATCCGATCAACATGATGCTCGACTCCGGTGCCCGCGGTAACGACAGCCAGCTGCGTCAGCTGGCAGGTATGCGCGGCTTGATTGCCAATACCTCCGGTAAGGTCATCGAAATTCCGATCCGTGCAAACTACAGAGAGGGCTTGAACATTCTCGAATACTTCATTTCCTCCCGTGGTGCCCGTAAAGGTTTGGCAGATACCGCTCTTCGTACCGCTGACTCGGGTTATCTGACCCGCCGCTTGGTCGATGTTTCACAGGATGTTATCATTCACGATGAGGACTGCCATTGCCACGAAGGCGTTTATGTTTACGATATTGATGACGGACACCGTGTTATCGAACAGCTTGAGGAGCGTCTGACCGGCCGCTATCTGCTGGAAGACCTGGTCGATGCCGAAACCGGCGAGCTGATCATGTCCTGTGATAAGATGATGAAAGTGGAAGATGCCGAGCGTGTGGCAGGCTATGTCCGCAATCATCCCGAGCTGTGGAACGGCAGTGACCGTGCTCAGATCAAGATTCGTTCGCTGCTCACCTGTGAGGCGGAGCATGGCGTGTGCATCAAGTGCTACGGTGCCAACCTTGCCACCGGCGGCCCTGTCACGGTCGGTGAAGCAGTCGGTATCATTGCGGCTCAGTCCATCGGCGAGCCCGGTACACAGCTGACCATGAGAACCTTCCACACCGGCGGTGTTGCATCGCAGGCGGATATCACACAGGGTCTTCCCAGAGTTGAAGAACTGTTTGAAGCCCGTAAGCCCAAGACCCTTGCCATTATCAGTGAAATTGACGGTGTGGTTCACCTTGAAAAGATCAAGAACAGCCAGTATGTTGTGGTTCGCAACGAGGAACTCGGCGAGGAGCGCAGCTACCTGATCACCTACGGTCTGCGCATCTGCGTAAAAGAAGGCGACCGGATCAAAAAGGGCGATGATATTACAGAAGGTTCCCGTAACCCGAATGACATCCTTGCAGTTCTCGGCGTCGAAGCCGTTCACGATTATCTGATTCGTGAAGTGCAGAAGACCTACCGGATGCAGGGTGTTGATATCAACGATAAGCATATTGAGGTCATCGTTCGTCAGATGATGCGCAAGACCCGTGTTATGGACGAGGGCGACACGAACCTGTTGCCCGGTTCTACGGTTGAAGGCCGTGATATCATCAACGCCAACAACGAGCTGCATCAAAGAGAGCGTGAAACCGGTGAGAAGCTCAGAGAAGCAGTCGGCACCACGATGCTCCTCGGTATCACCAAGGCTTCTCTTGCCACCGATTCGTTCCTGTCTGCTGCATCGTTCCAGGAAACGACCCGTGTCCTGACCGATGCCGCCATCAAGGGCAAGACCGATGATCTGCTCGGCTTGAAGGAAAATGTCATTATCGGTAAGCTGCTTCCGTCCGGTACCGGCATGAAGTGCTACAGCGATGTGAAGGTTTACCCCACAAAATCCGAAGAAGGTACGATTTCTTTCGGTGAAACTGACGAAAACGAACAGGAAAGTTTGTGAAAAGTGTTGACAAACTCACTTGATCGGTGGTAAAATAATAAACTGTGCCATGATGAAAAGGCATATGCAGGCCGGTGGAAAAATTCACCGGCTTGCCGAGAGCTTTTTTATACAAATTTCACAAGAAAGGAGATGCAACTGTTGCCTACCTTTAATCAGCTTGTTCGCAACGGCAGAGAAACTCTGGTCAAAAAGCCGAAGGCTCCCGCTCTTCTCAAGGGTTTGAACTCCAAGAAGAATGTTATGACCGATAAGGATTCTCCGCAGAAGAGAGGCGTGTGCACAGCAGTTAAAACCGCAACACCCAAAAAGCCCAACTCCGCACTCAGAAAGATTGCCAGAGTTCGTCTTACCAACGGAATCGAAGTTTCCGCTTACATTCCCGGTGTCGGTCACAATCTGCAGGAGCACAGCGTTGTCTTGATCCGTGGCGGCCGTGTTAAGGACCTTCCCGGTGTGCGTTACCACATTATCCGCGGTACGCTTGATACCCAGGGTGTCAACGGCAGAATGCAGGCCCGTTCCAAGTACGGTGCCAAGCGTCCGAAGGCAGCCAAAAAGTAATTCCGTAACCAAACGGAACCCCATTTACTGACATCATTCTTCTTAGCAGGCTGTGCAGAAAGCTCTGCACAATCAATGCGAGGGTATATATAGATATGCCTCTCTCATTGGCGCCACGGGAATTGTGTCACTCGAGTACCTATGATATCATTAAATTATGAAGGAGGGAAGCGAAGTGCCAAGAAGAGGCCAGATTGCAAAACGTGATGTTTTGCCCGATCCGCTTTACAACTCAAAACTTGTCACACGTCTTATCAACAGCGTCATGTACGACGGCAAAAAGGGCGTAGCTCAGAAAATCGTTTACGACGCATTTGATATCGTGAGAGAAAAAACAGGCAAAGAACCCACCGAGGTTTTTGAAGCAGCCATGGAGAATGTCATGCCCCTGCTTGAGGTCAAGGCTCGCCGTGTCGGCGGTGCTACCTATCAGGTGCCCATCGAGGTTCGCCCCGAAAGAAGACAGACCCTCGGCCTTCGTTGGATCACGCTCTACAGCCGTCAGCGTTCCGAGAGAACGATGAAGGAGAGACTTGCCAACGAAATCATGGATGCGGTGAACCAGACCGGTTCCGCATATAAAAAGAGAGAAGATACTCACAAGATGGCAGAAGCCAACAAGGCTTTCTCTCATTTCCGTTGGTAATTTCCTCTGTTTTTACCCCAATACGATTCAATTTTCAGCATAAAACCCATTGCGTGTTTTTACGGAGGAAGCTATGGCAAGACAGGTTTCATTGGAAATGACCAGAAATATCGGCATTATGGCTCACATTGATGCCGGCAAAACAACTACCACGGAGAGAATTCTTTTCTATACCGGCAAAACGCATAAGCTCGGTGAGACTCATGACGGTTCCGCTACCATGGACTGGATGGAGCAGGAGCAGGAGAGAGGTATTACCATCACCTCTGCTGCGACAACTTGTTTCTGGAAGGATCACCGTATCAACATTATCGACACTCCCGGTCACGTTGACTTTACGGTCGAGGTCGAGCGCTCCTTGAGAGTTCTTGACGGTTCCGTAACGGTTCTGTGTGCAAAGGGCGGCGTTGAGCCCCAGTCTGAAACCGTTTGGCGCCAGGCTGACAAGTACCGTGTCCCGAGAATGATCTATGTCAACAAAATGGACATTATGGGCGCAGACTTCTACAATGTTCTTTCCATGGTGAAGGATCGTTTGAAGTGCAACGCTGTTCCGATCGAACTGCCCATTGGCGCAGAAGCCGATTTCAAGGGCATGGTCGACCTGATCGAGATGCGTGCTTTCGTCTATTATGATGAAAAGGGTCTTGACGAAAGGATCGAAGAGATTCCCGAAGATATGAAGGAGCTTGCTGAGCAGTATCACAGTGAGCTTATCGAAGCAGTTGCCGAAACTGACGATGAGCTTCTTGAAAAGTATCTCGGCGGTGAAGAGCTCACCATTGCCGAGATCAAAGCTGCCATCCGTAAGGCTACGATCGCCAACGAAATGGTTCCCGTTGTCTGCGGTACATCTTACCGCAACAAGGGTGTTCAGCAGGTTCTTGATGCAATCGTCGATTATATGCCGTCACCCCTCGATGTTGAAGCAATTAAGGGTGTCAACCCGAAGACCGATGAAGAAGAAGTTCGTCATTCTTCCGATGATGAGCCGTTCGGCGCACTTGCGTTCAAAATCGCGACGGATCCGTTTGTCGGCAAACTTTGTTTCTTCCGTGTTTACTCCGGCACCGTGAATGCCGGTGATACGGTTTATAATTCTACCAAAGATAATACGGAGCGTATGGGCAGGATCCTGCAGATGCACTCCAACCACAGGCAGGATATCGAAACCTGCTATGCAGGCGATATTGCAGCTGCTGTCGGCTTGAAGAACACAACGACCGGCGACACTCTTTGTGATCGCAGCCATCCGGTCATCCTTGAATCCATGGAATTCCCGGAGCCGGTCATCCGTGTTGCGATCGAACCCAAGACCAAGGCCGGTCAGGAAAAAATGGGCATTGCCCTTCAAAAACTGGCTGAGGAAGATCCGACCTTTAAGTGCTACACCGATGAGGAAACGGGTCAGACGATCATTGCCGGTATGGGCGAGCTTCACCTTGAAATCATCGTTGACAGAATGCTTCGTGAGTTCAAAGTGGAAGCAAATGTCGGTAAGCCTCAGGTTGCTTACCGTGAAACCATCACCAAGCTTGCTGACCAGGATACCAAGTATTCCCGTCAGTCCGGCGGCCGCGGTCAGTACGGTCATGTTAAAATCAAGCTGGAGCCCAACCCCGAAAAAGGCTTCGAGTTTGTCAACTCTGTTGTCGGCGGTGCTGTTCCGAAGGAATACATCGGTGCGGTCGAAGCCGGTATCAAGGGCGCAATGCTCTCCGGTGTTTTGGCAGGCTTCAATGTGGTTGACTGTAAGGTAACTCTTTATGACGGTTCTTATCACGAGGTTGACTCTTCCGAAATGGCGTTTAAGATCGCCGCTTCCATGGCGTTCAAGGATGCTATGAGAAAAGCAGCTCCCGTGCTCATGGAGCCGATCATGAAGCTTGCTATCATCGTTCCTGATGAATACCTCGGCGATGTTATCGGTGATGTTAACTCCCGCCGCGGTGAGATTCAGGGTATGGAAACCAGACCCGGTACCACTCAGGTGAACGCTTTCGTTCCGCTGTCTTCGATGTTCGGTTATGCGACCGACCTTCGTTCCAAGACACAGGGTCGTGGCCAGTATTCTATGGAGCCGAGCCACTATGCACAGGTTCCGAAATCCATCGCAGAGTCCATTGTGAAGGAAAAACAGCAGTAATTGCCTGCTTTTCCGCACAAAATCTGTGAAAAGCCTTGCATTTATTGCAAGAACTTGTTACAATCATAATGACAATCGTCAAAGATTAAATTTTATTTGTTTAAACAAAGGAGGATATCCCCAATGGCAAAGGCAAAGTTTGAAAGAAACAAACCCCATGTAAACATTGGTACCATCGGTCACGTTGACCATGGTAAGACTACCCTTACGGCTGCTATCACGAAGACCCTCGCAATGAAGGGTGCTGCAGACTTCGTTGATTATGCTAACATCGATAAGGCTCCCGAAGAGAGAGAGCGTGGTATCACAATCAACACCGCTCACGTTGAGTATGAAACTGAAACCAGACACTATGCTCACGTTGACTGCCCCGGCCATGCTGACTATATCAAGAACATGATCACCGGTGCTGCTCAGATGGACGGCGCTATCCTTGTTATCGCTTCCACCGATGGCCCGATGGCTCAGACCAAAGAGCACCTTCTGCTTGCCCGTCAGGTCGGCGTGCCCTACATCATTGTTTTCATGAACAAGGTTGACCAGGTTGACGACCCCGAGCTTCTTGAGCTTGTCGAAATGGAAATCCGTGAGACTCTTGACGAGTACGAATTCCCGGGCGACGATACGCCGATCATCAAGGGCTCTGCTCTTGTTGCTCTTCAGTACGAGGGCGGCGATGTCAACGCTCCCGAGCTTGCACCCATCTGGGAACTCATGGCTGCTGTTGACAGCTATATCCCGACTCCGGATCGTAAAGCTGACCTTCCCTTCCTTATGCCTGTTGAAGACGTTTTCACCATCACCGGTCGTGGTACAGTTGCTACCGGTAGAGTTGAGCGTGGCCAGCTGAGAACTTCTGAGGAAGTTGAAATCGTTGGTTTGACCGACGAAAAGAGAAAGACCGTTGTTACCGGTATCGAAATGTTCCGCAAGATCCTCGACTATGCTGAGGCTGGCGACAACATCGGTGCTCTCCTTCGTGGTGTTCAGAGAACTGAGATCGAGCGTGGTCAGGTTCTTGCTAAACCCGGCTCCATTCATCCCCACACCAAGTTCTCCGGTCAGGTTTATGTCCTTACTAAGGAAGAAGGCGGCCGTCATACTCCGTTCTTCAACAACTATCGTCCGCAGTTCTATTTCAGAACGACTGACGTTACCGGCGTTATCAACCTTCCGGAAGGCACTGAAATGTGCATGCCCGGCGACAATGTTGTCATGGATGTTGAATTGATCACTCCGATCGCTATCGAAGAAGGCCTTCGTTTCGCTATGCGTGAAGGCGGTCGTACCGTTGGTTCCGGTGTTGTTACCAAGATCAACGAATAATTCCTTTCTTAATTGATCCTGCGCCGAAGGTGGTTTCCATCTTCGGCGCAGTTTTTATGAAGTAGTATGGGGCAGAGATAAAACAAAAAGACAAGACATCTGCTGTGAATCGTTTGGATGCAGCAAATGTCTTGTCTTTTGTTTTTTGTTCAAAAATCGGGATATTTACGCTTTCTCAGCAAAATACTTTTCGATGCCGTTAACAGCACCCAGAATATCGTCATCGCCGACAAGTTCGACTGCGCCCCGGTCAACCAACTGTGCATTTTTCGGATTGATCGGAAGACGAGCCAGAACCGGAAGCTGAAGCTCGGCAGCAACTTCATCGAGCTTGCTTTCACCGAACACAGCGTGCTTTTTGCCGCAATCCGGGCATTCAAAACAGCTCATATTTTCAATCAGACCAATGACGGGAATATTCATCATCTTAGCCATATTGTACGCCTTTTTGACGATCATTGTAACCAGATCCTGCGGAGTCGTAACCACAACAATGCCGTCGATGGGCAGATTTTGGAACACGGTCAGCGGAACATCGCCGGTGCCGGGCGGCATATCCACAAACATATAATCCACATCACCCCAGGCAACCTCGTTCCAGAACTGTTGAATGACACCCGAAATAACGGGGCCTCTCCATACAACCGGTGTATCCTCTTTTTCAAGCAGGAGATTGACGGACATAATGCGAATCCCGGTTTTGCTTTCGGCGGGAATCAAGCCCATGGCGCTCTGCTCAATGGAGGCATTGACGCCGAATGCCTTCGGAATGGAGGGACCGGTCACATCGGCATCCAATACGGCGGTTTGCTTGCCGGAAGCCTGAAACGCACTTGCCAGCAGCGACGTGACGAGGCTTTTGCCGACACCGCCTTTACCGCTGACAACGCCGATAACTTTTCGTATACTGCTGTACTCGTTTTGAGCCAGATGCATATCCTGTTTTTCTTTGCCCGAGCAGTTCGAGGAACAGCTTGAGCAGTTTCCACTACAACCCATTTCTTTTATACCTCTTTACATAAGGCGCAGCGCATGGGGATGTGTGCGCCTTGTTTTGTTTTGCGTATATATTATTTTCGCTTGAGCGTCCGAAAATTCCATGCGCATACTTCTATGCGGCTTCGGGTGATCTCAGACGGAGCTTATTTTGCGACAATGTTGACCAATTTGCCTTTAACATAAAGTTCCTTGATGATGTTTTTGCCGGCAATTTCTTCCGTAATGCGTTCGTTTTGTTTGGCGAGCGCAATCGCATCGGCGGCTTCCATGTCGGCGGCAACGGTTATCTTCGCACGGATCTTGCCGTTGACCTGAATAACAATTTCAATTTCATCATCTTTGCACTTGGCTTCGTCAAAGCTGCACCACTTCTGGTCGGTGACGGTTCCGCCGAAGGCAAGAACACTCCACAATTCTTCGGTTACATGGGGCGCAAACGGATTGAGGATGATCAGGAACGATTTCAGCTCAGCCTTGTTAACGCTGCCAAGCTCATAGAATTTGTTGAGCAGGGTCATCATGGCGGCGATCGCCGTGTTTGCTTTCAAAGCATCAATGTCACCGCTGACCTTTTTGATGGTTTTATTTATCAGACTGTCGGTTTCGGGACGGTACGCATCGCCGTCAATCAGCATATCCTGCAATGCCCAGACACGATCCACAAAACGCTTGCAGCCCTTGATGCTTGCCGAATTCCACGGTGCTGCCTTTTCAAAGTCGCCGATAAACATTTCATACAGACGCATGGTGTCTGCGCCGTAGTCGTTGACGATCTCATCGGGGTTGACAACATTGCCCCTGGATTTGGACATTTTTTCGCCGTTTTCACCGAGGATCATACCGTGGCTTGTGCGCTTTTGGTACGGCTCTGCGGTCGGCACGACGCCGATATCATAGAGGAATTTATGCCAGAAACGGCTGTAAAGCAGGTGAAGCGTGGTATGTTCCATGCCGCCGTTATACCAATCAACCGGTGACCAGTATTCCAATGCCTCTTTTGAAGCAAGAGCGGTGTCGTTGTGCGGATCGCAGTAGCGCAGGAAGTACCAGCTGGAACCTGCCCATTGCGGCATGGTGTCCGTTTCACGCTTGGCTTTGCCGCCGCAGTGCGGACAGGTGGTGTTGACCCAATCGGTCATTTTTGCCAAAGGTGACTCGCCGTCATCGGTCGGCTCATAGCTTTCAACATCCGGCAGACGCAGCGGAAGTTCACTTTCGTCAATCGGCACCCAACCGCACTTTTCGCAGTAAACAAGCGGGATCGGTTCGCCCCAGTAACGCTGGCGGGAGAAAACCCAGTCACGCAGCTTGAAGTTTACTTTTTGGTGTCCCTTGCCCTGTTCGGTGAGCCATTCGGTGATTTTGATTTTTGCTTCTTCAACGGTCAGACCGGTCAGGAAACCGGAATTGACCATGATGCCGGTGGCGCAGTCGGTGAAGGCTTCTTTGGTAATATCGCCGCCTTGAACGACTTCGATTTTCGGCAGGTTGAAAGCGGTGGCAAATTCCCAGTCACGGGTGTCATGCGCCGGAACCGCCATAATGGCACCGGTGCCGTAAGAAATCAGAACATAATCGGAAATGAAAATCGGAATTTCGGTGTTGTTGACCGGGTTGATCGCACGCACGCCCTGCAGGCACACGCCGGTTTTGTCTTTGTTAACTTCGCTTCTTTCAAAGTCGGACTTTTTGGCGCTTGCTTCTTGATAGGCACGGATTTCGTCAACATTGGTCAGTCTGCCCTCTTGGATCCATTGCTCAAGATACGGATGCTCCGGCGCAAGCACCATGTAGGTGGCACCGAAAAGCGTGTCGGGACGAGTGGTGTATACTGTAATTTTATCGCCGCAGGTGGAGGTGAAGTCAACCTCTGCGCCGGTGGAACGGCCGATCCAGTTGCGCTGCTGAAGCTTCACACGCTCAATGAAGTTGAGCAAATCCAGATCATCGACCAAACGCTGTGCATATTCGGTGATTTTCAGCATCCATTGGCTCTTGACCTTGCGGATCACTTCGCTGCCGCAGCGCTCACAAACGCCGTTGACCACTTCTTCATTCGCCAGAACGCATTTGCAGGAGGTGCACCAGTTGACTGCCATTTCTTTTTTATAGGCAAGACCATTTTTGAACAGCTGCAGGAAAATCCACTGCGTCCATTTGTAGTAGCTTGGGTCGGTGGTGTTGATCTCACGACTCCAGTCAAAAGAGAAGCCGAGGCTTTGAAGCTGCTGCTTAAAATGCGCCACATTGTCACGGGTGACGATTTCGGGGTGAATGTGGTTTTTGATGGCGTAATTTTCCGTCGGCAGACCGAATGCGTCCCAGCCCATCGGATAAAGCACATTGTAGCCCTCTAAACGCTTTTTGCGGGCAATGATATCCAATGCGGTGTAGGAACGGGGATGACCAACATGCAAGCCCTGCCCGGACGGATAGGGGAACTCAACTAAACAGTAGTATTTCGGCAGAGTGAAATCCTGTTTTGCGTGGAAAACGCCGGTTTCCTCCCACTTCTTCTGCCATTTTTTCTCAACACTTTGAAAATCGTAATTTGCGGACATATTGAATCAGTTCCTTTTCTGTATTTCTTTCTTATTCGTGGAGCAGGTGTGATAAATCCACCTGCGGAGCATCGGCCCAAAGGCGTTCCAGATTATAGTAGTCACGGGTGTCATGCTGGAAAACATGAACCACGACGGAGCCGTAATCCAGTAAAATCCAGCCGGTCGCTTTGCCCTCAAGGTGACCCGGCTCAACGCCGAGCTTGGTCATGCCGTCCTCAATATCATCGGCAAGAGAACGGACATGCGTGTTGGAGGTACCGGAGGCGATCACAAAATAATCCGATACAATGGTGACATCGGCAGTTTCAATGGCAACAATGTCAATGGCTTTCTTTTCGTCTAAGATTTTGACGATATTTTCCAGTAATTCTTTGGATTCCATACAACTTACTCCTTTACAGTTGTTTGAATGAGGTTGCTTCGACGGGCGGAATGTGCAGATGCCCCCAGCCCTGCATCCAGGTTTCACGCAGACCGTTGATCTCCATACCGAGCACATCAAAACGAAGAATGTCGGCAACCATGTCAACGCTTGAATAGGTGCCGAAATTGTTGCCGGTGGAAAGGGTCAGCGTGGCAATGTAGGAATCAGGCGCAAGGCGGTGATCCGCCATGGAAAAATCGATCTCATAGGTGCAGCCTTTTTTCAAATCGCCGATCGGTTCGGAAAAGCTCATACCGACATAATCGTGGTTGCGGTCATTGACATCCACACGCATGGTCACTTTTTCAATATCACTGCGTGCGTAGATAGTGACCCGGAATTTGATCGGTGCATCATAGGCATATACGCAGTCATCTGTGTCGAGCATTTCCACTTTATTGATGCGTGCCTGATTGGAGGACCAGGAATATTCGGGGTGTTTGGAAACATCTTTCACCAGTTCGTTTTCGCCGCCGTTGGAAAGATAGTGGTCAATGCCTTCATCCACGCTGCCGATAAAGCTGACCCTGCCTTTTTCGAGAAACACGGTGCGGCTGCAAAGCTGACGAATGGTTGCCATATTGTGGCTGACATAAATCACGGTGCGGCCGGTTTGCGCCGAATGTGCCATCTGTTCCAGGCATTTCTTTTGAAAGCGGCTGTCACCGACTGCCAGAACCTCATCGACGACCATGATATCCGGTTCCAGGTGAGAGGCAACGGCAAACGCAAGGCGGACAAACATACCGCTGGAATAACGCTTCACAGGGGTATCAATGAATTTATCGATTTCGGAAAATTCGACGATTTCATCGAACTTTTTGTCAATTTCCGCCCGACGCATACCCAAGATTGCACCGTTCAAATAAACATTTTCACGCCCTGTTAATTCCATGTTGAATCCCGTACCGACTTCCAGCATGGCGGAAACCGTGCCGTTGATCTCAATGCGGCCGGTGGTCGGTTCGGTGATGCGGGAGATGAGCTTGAGCATGGTGGATTTTCCGGCACCGTTTTTGCCGATCAAACCGATGCTTTCGCCCGGCTGAATTTCAAAGTTAACATCCTGTAACGCCCAAAAATCTTCTTTGGCAGAGCTTTTGACGGGATGCAAAAGCTTTTTTGCCATCACTTCAAGGTGCTGCAGGTTGTTGTCGTATTTCATGTTATCCTTGTGCCGGATAACATATTTTTTGCCGATCCCTTCAACTTTAATTGCAGGTTCCATTGGAAAATCCTCCTTCCTTAAACGATATCAACAAAGGTGCGTTCCGCCTTTCGGAACAGCTTTGTCGCAAGCGGAACAAAGACGATCAGCCAAGCAAAACTGATGACAAACGATTTCCAGTCGAAAACTTCTGTTTTGATAATGCACCATTTGAATGCGCTGACAAAACCCGTAGCGGGATTGACTAAAAAGGCCAAAGCGGCTTTCGGGGAAATTTTGGCTTGAATGTCGTTCATGGAATATGCAACGGGCGTTGCATACTGACCGATTTGAATAAGAAGCGGAACGATTTGAATCAAGTCACGGTATTTGATGGTGAACACCGAAGTGAACAAGCCTAAGAACATACCCAAGAGCATCATGGGAATCAGCATAACCGGAGCGAGCAGCATACGCACGCTCGGAGCATAGCCGTAAAAGAGCATCATCAACAGCAGCACACCGAAGGAAATAGCTGTATCTATCAACGAAGTTATGGACGAACCGAACGGTGAAATCAAGCGTGGGAAATAGACTTTTTTCATCAAGTCGGCATTGCTGACAAAGGTGCCGGAGGCCAATGTGAACGAACGGGAAAACAGCGTCCACGGAATCAGACCGGCATAGACAATGATGTTATACGGTGCATCGCTGCCTTCGCTGAAGCCTGCCAGATTGCCGAAAATAAAGGTCATGATCAGCATATTGATGATCGGGTTAATAATGGACCAGCCGAAGCCGATGAAGGTCTGTTTATAACGCACGGTAACATCCCGCTTGGCAAAATTCCACGCCAGCTCACGGTACCGCCAGAGGTCTTTCCAGTATTGAAAGCTTTTGCCGTTTGGCTCAATAACGGTTTTTTGCAAAAGCGAACACTCCTTACCATATTTATATATTTAGTATATATTAGCATAGGAGAAAACAAAAATCAAGCCGCATTATACCGATTCCCTCAGGAATTGTGTACGATGCGGCTTGATTATTATTTGCTTTGGCTGCGGTTGACCACAAAGCAGTAAAGATGCACCATGCGGAGCTTGATGAGCACACGCAGGATAAGATCCCGAAATCCTTTATGGTACAGCTTCCAGCCGGTCGCTTTCCATGTTTCCCGGATGCACCGCCTTTGAAGAATGTGGCGCAGAGAAGCCGGGGTCAGTCCTTCCGGCGATTTGATTTGATTGTGAATCATTAAAAAAGTCAGCAGCTTCACATAGTATTCGACTAAATCCCGACGATAGGCTTCAATATCCATGCACATGGCAGTGCGTGTGCGGTAAGAGGTGTCCATATCCTGTTCAAAGGTTTTTTTGTAGGGGCGGTGCATGATGCTGTTTTGGTTGCGGATGTTGTAAAAATAGCCGACCTCATCGCCGGCGACGATAACCTTTGCTTTTTGAAGAGCACGCATATTAAAATCCGTATCTACACCGACAACCATTTCTTCATTGTTAAAAATGCTTTGTTCAATCAGAAATTCTCGGCGGAACAACATTCGCCACGAAAATGTGAACAGATTTTTGGTGTGAATACATGTTGCGGATTTTACTATATCAGCAAGGCACAGCGGCTGATTAACAGGAAACGGCAGAGTCATGGGTGTGTATGTTTCACTGCCGTTTTTCTCGGAAGCAAGGGTATATCCGAAAATCAGAACATCGGCATTTTTTGCGGTACACAGGCTTGCTTTTCGCTTTTCGTAGCAGTCCGCACTCAGCCAGTCGTCGCTGTCAACGATGGAAATGTATTCGCCCCGGGCAGCACGGATGCCCTCATTCAGCCCGATGGCTTGGCCGCAGTTTTGCGTGTGCAGAATGAGCTTGATGTTATCGTGCTTTGCAGCATATTGCTGAAGAACGGAAACGGTGGAATCCTGAGAAGCATCGTCAACGATGATGATTTCATAGGAGCGTTCGGTTTGCTCCAGAATGGAATCGAGGCACCTGCACACGGTCTCTTCCGAATAATAGGTTGTAACAATAATACTGAACAGGGGAGAAGCAGCATCCATGTAAGAATCCTCCTTTTCACAGCACTGCTAATATTTTATTACCATATTTACAGTTTGTCAAGGAAAAAGTATTTGCACGAGACAACATTCAATTCAAGAAATATGCGGCCGCTTTTCACAAAAATAAGCCGGACAGAGCTTGTCGGGAGGCTGGCTTTCAGGCACTGCGCAGGCTGATGATCACCGAAACAGAGGATGAAAATACATCGGCTTTTGCAGGATCAGAGGCGAACAAAAATTCGACAAATTTCAATGAAAGTCCCAAAAAAAGAACTCAAAATACAAAAATATGCGAACATTTGTATTGACAAACGCAAAAAAACGGCTATAATGAGAGTTGTAAGGAACAAATGTTCCACATATAATTCATAAATGTGTAAAAAGGAGATAAACGCCATGACTGCTATTACTGCTGAGGTTCTGTTCGCCGCTCTGCTTCTTGTCGGAGTGCTGAAAAGAGAAAAACTGATTGCTTTTGAGGAATATCTGTCGGATCTTCTGGCGAAACGGATCGCCGCCGTTATCTGCCGCCGCAGAGCGGTGCGTATCCGCAAGGCTCGTGCGCTGCAGGCTCGTCAGGCGCAGCAAAACCGCCGTCCGTCCCTGCAGGTCGTTGAGGGACGAGGGACTGCCTGCGCCGACCGCTCTATTGCGTAAATGCACGGCAGCCCGTGCTTCGTTTGCCGCTCCCGGGCTGCGGCTCGGGAACGGCAAAAAGTTTTAGGAAAAATATAAAAAAAGCCTTGACAAGCCGGAGAAAGCTGAGTATAATGACAACTGTTGCTGATGCGGATGTAGCTCATCTGGTAGAGCGCCACCTTGCCAAGGTGGAGGTAGCGAGTTCGAGCCTCGTCATCCGCTCCATAATCGCCCTTTGTCCCTCGGACAGAGGGTGCTTTTTTTTGAAATTTTACAGGCAGGTAAGCAAAATGACTTATTTGATTCCGCTGGGCTGTTCCTTCTTGTTTTCGCTCCAGTTTGTGTTCAATAAAAAATATGAAGCCCGCATGGGGCAGTCGCTCAAATCTTCCGCTTACTTTCTGATCGTGCTCAGCGCAGCTGCGATACTGCTGGTGCTGGCCATAAACCGTTTTTGCTTTTCATTTTCGCCTTATTCACTGATCATGGCGGTTCTGCTTGCGGTCGTTTCCATGCTTTGCACCGTTCTCAGTCTGCGTGCCATGCATTTGGGCAGCCTTTCGGTTTACACGCTGTTCCTCATGCTCGGCGGGATGCTGCTGCCATCCGTTCTCGGCGTTACTTTCTTAAAGGAAGAAATGGGCTTGTTCCGCAAGCTTGCGTTTTTACTGATCACCGCTGCTCTGGCGCTGCCGGTGCTTGACCGTAAAAACCGAAAGAAAAGCTCTTTTCGGTTTTATCTGCTCTGCTTCGGCTTGTTTATGCTTAACGGGATGAATTCCTGCATTACGAAGCTTCACCAAATCAACGCACAGGCGGTTGATACCAACAGCTTTTTAGCGATGATGTATGCGGTTCAGCTGCTTACGGGGCTTGTTTATCTTTTGTGCTCCAACACAGGCAGGCGTAAAAGCATAACGCTGGATCTCAAAAGCGCTTTGTTTGCGGCGGGCTATGCGCTGGTCAATTCCATTGCCAGCTTCGGCAATGTGTCCTGTGCGAAAACACTGGATGCTTCGCTGCAATATCCTCTGGTGACCGGCGGAACGATTTTGTTTTCCGCCCTTTGCGGTTTTATTTTATTTCGGGAAAAGCCGAATGTCTACACGGCGGTCGGTATTGTTCTGGCAGTCGGTGCAACGGTGCTTTATGCGCTGTAAATTTTAAGCAGCTGCTGGCTTTTGCACCTTGATTTAATCAGCGGTTATCTGCTTTGCTCGCTGCCGCAGAAAGGTTGATCAAATGACACTCAAAAATCTGGAAATCGGGAAATCGGCGGTCGTAACAACGGTCGGCGGTGAAGGTTCGCTGCGCCAGCATTTTCTGGACATGGGTATTCTGCCCGGTGCGGAAGTGACGCTGATGAAATATGCACCGATGGGTGACCCGATGGAGCTGCGGATCCACGGCTACGAGCTGACACTGCGGCTGGACGATGCGGAAAAAATCGGAATCGAACCGCTGCCTGTCCGAAAAGAACGCACAGATACGGAAGTGAAAAAGAAAAAAGCTCCCGACCGTACTCAAACGGAGCATCCGGGCTTCGGTGAAACCGGCAAGTACCATGTGAAAACAGATGAGAACCCGCTGCCCAAGGGAACCACACTCACTTTTGCGCTGGCGGGCAACCAGAACTGCGGCAAAACAACGCTGTATAATCAGCTGACCGGCTCCAACCAGCATGTCGGCAATTTCCCCGGCGTAACGGTGGACCGCAAGGACGGTGTGATAAAGGGCAACCCTGATACGCTCGTGACAGATCTGCCCGGCATTTATTCGCTTTCGCCTTATACGAGTGAGGAGATCGTTTCCCGTCAGTTTATTCTCAATGAAAAACCGAAGGGAATTATCAATATTGTTGATGCAACGAACATTGAACGGAATTTGTATTTGACGCTGCAGCTCATGGAGCTGGAAATTCCGATCGTGCTTGCCGTGAATATGATGGATGAAATGCGAGGCAACGGCGGTACGATCCTGGTCAACGAGATGGAGCAGCTGCTCGGGATCCCCGTTGTGCCGATTTCGGCGGCGAAGAACGAGGGCGTGGATGAATTGATTCGCCATGCGGTTCATGTCGCCAAATATCAGGAGCGTCCCGGACGCACCGATTTTTGCAAAAATGATGAGCAGGGCGGTGCGGTTCACCGCTGCCTGCACAGCATCATGCACTTAATTGAGGATCACGCCGAAGCTGCGGGAATACCGCTTCGTTTTGCGGCAAGCAAGCTGGTGGAGGGCGATGACATCGTGCGGGAAGCTCTGCACCTGACGCAGAACGAAAAGGAAATGATCGACCACATCATTCTGCAAATGGAGCAGGAACGGGGTCTTGACCGGTCTGCCGCCATTGCGGATATGCGGTTCCGTTTTATCCGGGAGGTCTGTGAGACTTCCGTGGTGAAGCCGAGGGAGAGCCGGGAGCACATCCGAAGCGAAAAGATCGACCGGATCCTGACAGGAAAATATACGGCGATTCCGTCTTTTATTGCCATCATGGGTCTGGTGTTCTGGCTGACCTTCAGCGTTATCGGTGCCGGGCTGCAAAATTTGCTGCAGCTTGGTATTGACCGCCTGACGCAGACGGTTGACGGTTTGCTGACCGCAGGGAATGTCAGCCCGGTTCTTCATTCGCTGCTGATCGACGGCATTTTCAACGGCGTAGGCAGCATACTGAGCTTTGTGCCGATCATTGTGATTCTGTTTTTCTTCCTCTCGATGCTGGAGGACAGCGGTTACATGGCTCGTGTTGCGTTCGTTACCGATAAGCTTCTGCGAAAAATCGGACTTTCGGGGCGCAGCATCGTGCCGATGCTCATCGGCTTCGGCTGCACCGTGCCGGGTGTTATGGCGAGCCGTACGCTGCCGTCGGCCCGTGACCGGAAAATGACGATCATGCTCACGCCATTCATGAGCTGTACGGCAAAGCTGCCGATTTACGGTTTTCTGACGGCGGCATTTTTCCCGAAGCATAGCGGGCTGATCATGGTCGGGCTGTATCTGCTCGGTATACTGACGGGGATTCTGGTTGCTCTTGTTTCCAAAACGACCGCATTCCGGGGCGAGGCCATGCCGTTTGTCATGGAGCTGCCCAACTATCGTATGCCGGGGGCAAAGAATGTGGCTCACCTGCTGTGGGAAAAAGCCAAGGATTTCATTCAGCGTGCTTTTACCGTCATTTTTTTAGCGTCGATCATCATCTGGTTTTTGCAGAGCTTTGATTTCAGGCTTCACACCGTGAGCGATTCCAAAGACAGTATTCTTGCAGTAATTGCCGGCACGATCGCCCCGGTGTTTAAGCCGCTCGGGTTTGGTGACTGGCGTGTGATCACCTCCCTGATCGCCGGCTTTATGGCAAAAGAGAGTGTGGTGGCAACGCTGTCCATTTTAGTCGGCTCTGCCGCAAGCCTGACCGCTGCGCTGACACCGGTGGCAGCAGCGTCGCTGCTGGTGTTTTGCCTGCTTTACACGCCCTGCGTGGCGGCGATCGCAGCGATCCGCCGTGAATTGGGGGCACTGTGGGCGGTCGGCGTTGTCATCGGGCAATGCTTGCTTGCGTGGGCGGCAGCCTTTGCGGTGCACGGTGTGATGCAGCTTCTCTGTTGAAAACGGAATAGAAAACAGGTGTGTTTTCCCTGCATAGGGTAAAAGGAGAATCTTTATGGCAAAAGACGAACAGGGCTTTTTTGATTGGTTGGTCGAAGATATCTGCGATACGATCGAAATCAAAGGGGCTGTGGAGGCCACCCGTGATGAAAACGGCAAGGTAGATAAATGGGCAGCCACCGGCTTGGCAATGGGACTCGGTCACACATCCGATGACGAGCTGGCAACGCTTGCCGGATTTCTCGGTGCGGAAGGCGCATTTGACGATGATACGGATGATGCGCCGGAAGATGACAGCGACAGTTTTGATGACGATTTTGCTGATATTTCTGTACCGGTCACAACTTCAAGATACACCTTTGTCACAGCAGATTATATGAGTGAAGAAGAATATGAAAGGAAGAAGAAAGATATAATTTTTGATTTTAAGGTATCTGTTTGGATTATCGCTGTTGCGGCACTCGGGGTGTTTTTTGGCTTGATTTGGGGAATCAAAGAAGATTCCGATTCTTTTGAAATCATATGCCTGGCGGCATTTGCCGTATTAGGAAGGGGAGCTTATTATTTCTGCAATCAAAAAAATCGAAATCTTGAAAAAATAGAAAAAGAGCATTTGAGATCCCTGAAAGCAGAAATGCAGAAGGAAGAGAAAAGAAGGAAACAGGAAGCCGTCCCAAAAGAGCTTGAAGCACTGAAGGATTACGCCGGTACAGCGGATTTAAGTGATGTTGTTGCTCAGATTTACCGGAAGACAAGATCGATTTTTGAAATTGCCGATCGGGAATGTAACATTACAGAGCCGACCTATGACCGCAGTTTTACGGATGCGATTCTGAGCGGTTTGCTTTATGCAGCCGTAAAAAAGTGCGATATAAACGATGAACAGAAAGCAGCGGTATATCGTTTGTCTTTGGCGCAGACGGCTGTGCACAGCGAATGTACCGGTGAACTTTTGTTTTCGGAATATCACCCGGAGCTGATCCGGAAAACGGAAGAAGCCGCAGAGTTAACATTAACGGCGATCGTTGTTGCTGCTTATAAATCCGATAACGGTCATGCGGTTACGGATTTAACGAAAACGATATGCGCTATGATGCTGCGGCTCGGTGATGAAATAAACCGAAAAACATATTGCCCCGGCTTCGGGCGAAACGGTGCCTGTGTTACGCTTGAGACGGCGGAAAACGCTATGCAAAAGGTGACAGACGAACATCTGTTGGGCGAGGATGAAAGAGGGAAAGAAGCATGACAAGCAAGGATTTTTGTCAGTATATTTTAGACTGCCTGTCGAAGGTTGGCTGCTTTTCCGTGCGTGCGATGATGGGGGAGTATTGCCTGTATCGGGACGGGAAGCTGGTCGGCTTACTTTGCGATAACCGCCTGCTGGTCAAGCAAACCGAAACATCCAAACGGCTGCTGGCAGATTGTGCGCTGGAATACCCATATGACGGTTCGAAGCAGGAAATGTTTGTCATTGAAGATGCGGAAAACAGCGAAAAAATGAAAGAGCTGTTTGATGCGCTGATGCTTGAATTGCCGGAACCGAAAAAGAAAAAGCCGAAAGAAAAACGGCTTTGATTCTTGCGTGATTAAAATTTCACAGTCTGTGAAAAAAGCTCCCGCCGTTCGTTTCGGCGGGAGCTTTTTCGGTCAGTGATCAAAATAATTCAAGGAAAGAACGGATCAACAATTCGGCGATCCTGCGGGCGTTTTGCAGGAAATAAAAAATATGGGAAACGGCACTGTGAATCAAAACGCCGAAAGTGCTTTCGCCCGAAAGTACTTTTTTCAGGGTCAGGATCTCATCACGGGAAAGGCCGATGTCGGAAAGGTATTCCTCCGCTTCCTTCATAAGGTCGGCGGTCTGCGCATCAACACCGAAAAGATTAGTCAGTGTCTTTCTGAAGTTTCCGTCTGCGATAACGGCATAAGCCTTGTCGCTTTCTTTCAGACCGTAATAGTTGCTGTACGAAGTCATATAGTCCGCCGCAATTTCCTCATAGGAAGCACCCATCAGACATTCCGTAATGGCGATAAACATCCCGGTTCGCTCTTTCCCTTCCCGGCAGTGCACATCAAACTTTCCGTTCGGATTGGCAAGAATGTAGCGGAAGCATTCAGCATATTTGGCTTTATTTTCATCGGAGGCAGGATCCATGCTGGCATTAACGGCAATATGGTTTACGGTGTGATAGTAGCTTTCCGCATAGCCTTCATAGGTTTGCAGAAGCTCCTCCGAATCACCGAGATTGATAAAATGAGTGATTCCGTTTTCACGGCAGGTATCATCGGCATATACATTGCGGTTCCTTGCGGGGTCAACAGGGGAGGAGGAACGGTAAAGAATACCGTCCTTTATATGTCCTGCATTGACCATGCGGAAGTTGGCAAATTCAGCGTCCGAAAGGCTGGCATATTCGGATCGGTCATCCGTATAGATGAGATTCCGGATGGTGAACTCCTCCAAATATCCGGCCTTTTCTTTCATTTTTACCGTGAATTGAGTGGATTCCGAGAAGCCGTTCTGATAGTCCCAACGGTATGTTTTATCCGGAAACACCGTTTTGACGGCGATTCCGTAGGTTTCGGCAAAGTTCCCCATGTTTATGGAAAGCTCTGTTTCCTCGACACCGTCGCTAACTTGGCAGAAAAGCCCCGGAAGACCCGAATCGACATCGGAAAAAGCGATACACAGCGGAACATCCAGTGTTACACCGCCGAACGAAACGGTAACAATATCGCCAAGTTCAAAATTCTCGGCGATTACGGCGTGCGGAAGGTTGATTTTGACATTGCCGTATTTTGATATTTCAACGATACCGTTCGCAACCACCGAATCCTCAGCAAAACAATAAACGGGCAGGACGGAAAGAATCATAGCTGCCGCAAGAATTACGCTGACAACTTTTTTCATGGTTTTCCCTCTCTTGATTTTGTTTTTCAAAATCCGCAATTTTTTACTTCTAAGACCGTTATTATAGCACATTCTTAAATAAATTCAAGGCATATTTCGGCAAATATCGGCTGAATGAGATTTTATTACTATTTGTTTTACAGACGATTGACAAAGAAACAGGTGAGTGATACCATACAATAGTACCCTGAATGAAATATATGCAGATATAATCCTCCTGAAAACAACAGGAAAGAATGTTGGTGATTGCATTGCTGTTTTCAAGTGCAAGCTTTATCTTTTGCTTTTTTCCGCTTGTGTGCGGCGTTTATTTCCTCTTTCATAAATCAAGAAAATTTCAGAATGTGTGGCTGACATTGGCGAGTTTGTTCTTTTATGCATGGGGTGAACCGATTTTTGTGCTCGTTATGCTGGCTTCAATTTGTGCAAACTGGATGTTTGGGATTGGTGTTCAGAAATATCAAGCAAATAAAAGAAAGAAAAAAATACTATTGGTTTTCAGTATTGTTTTCAATCTTTCGTTGTTGTTTGTTTTCAAATATCTGAATTTCACTTTGGAAAACCTGAATGCTATTCCGATGGTTCATTTGCCGCAAACTCATTTGATACTGCCGATCGGTATTTCTTTCTTTACTTTTCAAGCAATGTCGTATGTGATCGATGTTTACCGTGGAAACGGAACAGCACAACGCAGCATTGTAAATATTGCACTGTATATTTCGTTGTTTCCGCAGTTGATCGCCGGACCGATCGTGCGTTATGAAACGATTGCTGATCAAATTGAGAATCGTGTTGAATCGTTGGACGGGTTTTGTAACGGCTTGGTTCGTTTTGTGGTGGGTTTGTCAAAAAAGATTATTTTTGCAAACAATCTGGCGTGTGTGGCAGATGCGGCTTTTGACGGAGAAAATCTGTCGGTGGCAACAGCGTGGTTGGGCGCCGTTGCCTACACATTGCAGATCTACTACGATTTCAGCGGATACTCGGATATGGCGATTGGTTTAGGAGAAATATTCGGATTTCGATTTCTCGAGAATTTTAATTATCCCTATTCCTCGTGCTCTGTTTCCGAGTTTTGGAGACGCTGGCATATTTCATTGGGTACATGGTTCAGGGATTATGTTTATTTTCCCTTGGGTGGAAGCCGTGTCAGCAGCAAAGTAAAACTTGTACGCAATCTTTTGATCGTGTGGCTTCTTACAGGGATCTGGCACGGTGCTCAGTGGACATTTGTTTGTTGGGGACTTATGTACTTCATTTTGATCACCGTAGAGAAGCTCAGTGGATTTGAAAAGAAAAAAAGAAAGACGACTGTTTTTCGTTACATTTATACAATGACCTTTGTTGTTTTTGGTTGGGTCATATTCCGTTCTGCCGGAATGGGTGATGCGGTGAATTATTTTTCAGCGATGTTCGGCGGGAGTTCTGCCGCTTTGATTGACAGTACGGCACTTCGATTACTTTTGTCAAACTATCTGTTTATAATTTTCGGTATTGTGTTCTCATTTCCCATTGTTCCCTGGGTAAAGAGAAAAGTCGGAGATCGTAAAAAGTGGCTATTTGTTGTTAAAGGAACTGCGTTGGTATGCTTGTTCATTGCGGATTTGTCCTATATCGTAATAGGCGGGTATAATCCGTTTATCTATTTTAACTTTTGAAAAGGTTGATTACAGTGAAAAAGGAAAATCGAGTGATTGCATTTGTTCTGGTTATAGTGCTTTTGATTCCGTCTGCTATGCTATGGACAAATATATCGTTTTTGAAAACATCTGTATTTTCTGTTTTTTCTCAAATAACTCAGGCGACCCCCGGAAGTCTCAGCAAAAACCTTGCCGCCGTTTCAGATGAAATCGATGCGGCAGCGACCGATTATGTTGGGTTTCATAATTTTTTTGTTAACACTTTCGGATTTTTGATGCGTTCGTGCGGAAACAGGGTGGTAAAAACAGGTCAAAGAACGGTCGTGCGTTTGGATTCCGGTGGCATTTTTGAAATCAATAATACGGAAAAATCGGTGAATCCGGAGAAAATCGCTAAACAAAACGCCGCTTCTGTCGGAAAACTGAATGTTGAAATGGCGAAAAAAGGAATACCGCTGCTGTTTGTCTTAGCACCGTGTAAATTGGATCCGGATGATCCCGGACTTCCGATCGGGTATGAGGATAACATGAACGGATTTGCCGATAGTTTTCTTCGAGGACTCGATGAAGAAAAAGTACGGTACATAGATTTGCGTGACTACTGGCGAGAAAATAATATCGACTACAGTAAGGGATTTTTTGCAACGGATACACATTGGACAGCTAAGTACGCATTACTTTCGTGGAAGTATGTTGTGGAGCGATTGCAAACAGATTACGGAATAGAGAATGATGTTTCTTTGCTGGATGGGAATCACCTTAATGTGCAGGAGCTTTCTGAAATTTCCCTTGGTAATACAGGCCGAATTGTCGGCAGAGGTTATGTAAAACCGGACGATGCTGTTTTGTATACGCCTAAATATGAAACAAGCTTCCGTGTGGTCAATACGAGACTTGGTTGGGATAAGACAGGAAGCATGGAAGAAACAATGACCAATCCTTCAGCGGTGAAAACCGGGGATGTTTTTACAGCCGATCTTATTGACTACTATGCAGCAAGAGATTCTGTTGTGGAGAATTATCTGGCAAAGAACGAAAAAAGCGTGTTGTTTATTCGTGATTCATTCGGAGGTTCGTTAGGCGGCTTTGTTCCGCTTATGTTTAAGAAAACCAGTATTCTTGATTTGCGTGTCATGTCGCAGCGGCCGGGTGAAACAGTTCAAACCGTTCTGGATTCTTCGGATCCGGATTTGGCTATTATCTTTTATTATATCGGTTCGCTTTACAATGAAGAAATGTTTGATTTTTTTGCAACGGGATGACAACAGCACGGTCTGCTTTTGAATGAACATATAAACAAGGCGAAGAAGTCCGGTTTTTCCGAATTTCTTCGCCCTGTTTTTTTATTCATCAATAATTTTCTGCGTGAACCTCAAAATAGCTCTGCGGGTGAGCGCAGGTCGGGCAGATCTCGGGGGCTTTTGTGCCGACAACAATGTGTCCGCAGTTGCGGCATTCCCAAACCTTGACTTCGCTCTTTTCAAACACCTGCGCAGTTTCGATGTTTTTGAGCAGGGCACGGTAACGCTCCTCATGGTGCTTTTCGATGGCGGCGACCAGACGGAATTTCTTTGCCAGCTCGGGGAAGCCTTCTGCTTCGGCGGTTTTGGCAAAGCCCTCGTACATATCCGTCCACTCATAGTTTTCACCGTCCGCAGCGGCGGCGAGGTTGGCGGCGGTGTCACCGAGTCCGTTCAGCTCCTTGAACCACATTTTGGCGTGCTCTTTTTCGTTGTCGGCGGTCTTGAGGAACAGAGCAGCGATTTGTTCAAAGCCTTCTTTTTTGGCTTTGGAGGCAAAGTAGGTGTATTTATTGCGTGCCTGGGATTCACCGGCAAAGGCAGCTTCCAGATTTTTTTCGGTTTGCGTGCCGGCGTAAGGATTGGCGGACTTGATTTCCTCCAGTTTGTCACCGGCTGCTTTGCAAAGCGGGCAAACGGGTTCAACGCCGTCTTCAACCTCAAACACTTTTCCGCAGACTTTACATTTAAATGTTCTCATCGTAATCTCCTCGTTTCTTTGAATATTTGCAGAAAAAACTGCATTTTATTTTATTATATAGCAGGAATGTTTGCAAAACAAGAGAATTTTATCACAAAAAAGCAACAGAATTTTTGTAAACGCACCGTATATTATCTTTTTATCCGGCGGAAAATAGAAGTAAAGGAGCGAAAATAAAATGACAAACGAAGATTACAAAAAATTAACCAAAAAAGCGGTGCCGCCGTCCCCGAAAGGAAAAAATCTGCTCAAAGCGTTTCTCATCGGCGGCTTGATTTGCACCATTGGACAGGCGTTGAGCGAGCTGTATCAACGCTGGGGCGTAAGCCGGGATAACGCAGGCACACTTGTGTCAATATCGCTGATCGTGCTTACGGCACTGCTCACCGGGCTCAGCGTGTTTGACAAAATTGCCCGACACGCCGGAGCAGGCACCATTGTTCCGATTACGGGCTTTGCCAATTCCGTCGTTTCGCCTGCAATGGAGTTTCAAAGCGAGGGTCGGATCCTCGGCACAGCGGCGCAGATGTTTTCGATTGCAGGTCCTGTCATCGTTTACGGCACGGCGGCGGCAAGCGTTTACGGTTTGATTTATTATCTTGTGTTGATGGGGGGCTGAACCGATGCCGAAAAAACAAGGCAGACAAACGCTCTGGATGAGCAGCCGCCCGACGGTGCTGGCGAGTGCCGGTGTGGTCGGCAAAAAAGAGGGTGAAGGTCCGCTCGGCAATGAGTTTGACCGTATTTTTGACGATGCGCATTTGGGTGAGAGCAGTTGGGAAAAGGCAGAAAGCTCCATGCACAAAGCTGCCATTGAGCTGGCTCTTTCCAAGGCGCAGAAAAGCCCGTCACAGGTGGATTTGCTGCTGGCAGGAGATTTGCTGAATCAGTGTATCGGCACGACCTTCGGCATAATGGGTTTCGATATACCGTTTGCCGGGCTGTACGGTGCCTGCTCAACCATGGCGTTGTCCATGGCAATGGCTTCGGTGCTGGTGGACAGCGGAGCGGTTCAGTGCGCCGTTGCTTCCACTTCCTCTCATTTTTGTTCGGCGGAAAAGCAATTTCGTCTGCCGCTGGAATACGGCGGTCAGCGTCCGCCGCAGGCGCAATGGACGGCAACCGCCGCCGGTGCCGCCGTGCTGGAATGTGCGCACAGCGGCGTGGAGGTGGAAAGCGTCACCTTCGGGCGTATTACGGACTACGGTGTGACGGATGCAAACAACATGGGGGCTGCTATGGCTCCGGCTGCGGCAAACACCATTGTTGACCGTTTTGAGCAGACCGGGGAAAGTCCCCGGGATTTTGATTTGATTCTGACGGGAGATCTGGGTGCGGTCGGTTCCAAGCTGCTGGTGGAGCTGCTTGAAAAAGAGCACGGGCTTAATATCAGCCGTCAGCACGCCGACTGCGGAACGATGCTGTTTGATCTGGATAAGCAGGATGTGAACGCAGGCGGTTCGGGCTGCGGCTGCAGCGGTGCGGTGGTGTGTACGCATATCATGCGCCGTCTGCGGGAAAAAAGCCTGAATCGTGTGCTGTTTGTCGGAACGGGTGCGCTGATGAGCTCGGTTTCTTCGCTGCAAGGGGAGAGTATTCCGTGCATTGCACATGCCGTTGTATTGAAAGGTGGTTAATATGGAACGCATTTTACGGGATTATCGGTTGGCCTGCCGCATGAAAAAGGCGGTTTGCGTGTTAGAAACGATGAAAAAAATCGTTTGTGGTGTTTCGGTTGTACTGGCTGTATGTGAAGGTATTTGCCTTGTCGTAAGACTGTGCCAATCGGAGTAAAGATACCGGCGAAATGAAAGCGAAAACGGCAGTTCTGCGTGACTTTTGCAAAAAATGCCGTAGCCTGTAAAGCAATATAGCTTTGCAAAGTCGAATAGAAAGCGGACGGTTCGGATGCGGTTCAGGCATCGGTTCCGTCCGCTTATTTTGCGAAAACGAGATCATTTTCGGTTTTGTTCCCGCACACTTGCGTAAATCGGCTCCAGCTTTTTCTTAGTCAGGGGGAACAGGGCATATACCAAAAAAATCAGTGAGTAGGTAATAGCGGGAATCACCGTACAAACTGTCAAAATGCCTTCGCTGACGCCGGTTACAAAGCCGGCGTTTGCCATGGTGTCAGCGCTGTATCCGATTTTGCCGAGCAGGGTCAGACCGCCGTAATCTGCTGCCGTTTGACCGAGCTTGCGGCAAAAGGTGTAGACGGCGTAGATGGCGCTTTCGGCGTGTTCCCCGGTGGTGTATTGCTGAAAATCGATGACATCCGTGACCACAGCCCAGTTGGTGATGGAAACAAAAGAATAGCCGAAGCCGATGATGAACAGCAGGAAAATATACAGCCCTGCATTGTCGGGTGCGGGGCGCAACACCGCTGTAAGCACGGCAGCCAGAGCGGCAAGAAACGCACCGGCGGCAGAAAGCTCTTTTTTGCCGAAGCGGCGCACCAGTTTCGGTGTGAACGGAATCATCAAAGCCATGGGAAGATATTGTGCAACGGTGCCTAAAATGGAAAGGTTCGTGTCGCAGAAATAGTTTTTGTAGAGATACTGATTCAGCGAAGTGAACTGCAGCTGACCGCTGATGAGAATACCGCCCAGTGCCAAAAGAAGGAACGGCTTGCTTTTGAACATTGCAAGGTAGGTCTTTTTCATGTCCGGCTGCGTATCCTGTGCGGCGTGTACCCGTTCTTTGGTGTTGCCGTAGCAAAGGAAATAGAATACGACAGAAAAGCCTGCCATGACCAGTGCGAATAAAAACATTCCCTTGCTGTTTGCCACATTATAGGTGCCGCCGCTGCCGTCACGGACTTTGGTGTAAATGAGCATGGGTGCGATCAGCAGCGGCGCTGCACCGCCGACACCGCTGCCGACGGTGCGGAAAGTGGAAAGCAGCGTGCGTCCCTCGGGGTCATCGGTGATGCGTGAGGCAAGCGAACCGAACGGCACATTGATACCGGTGTAAAGCATCCCGAATGCGATATAGGTTATGTAGGCAAATAATAACAGCAGGGCTTGATCCTGTGTGAATGAACCGATGTTGAAAAAGCAGATAAGCTCACTGAATGCCAGCGGCACGGCAAGCCATTTTATGTACGGGCGAAACTGTCCGTCCTTACCCGGGCGGCGTTTCGCCACCATGGCACCCCAGATAGGGTCGTTGACGGCATCCCACAAACGGGGGAACAAAAAGATGCGGGCAACTTTTTCAGTCGGAATTTTTAAGACATCCGTGTAAAAAACTTTGAGAAATGAGGATACATATGTCAGCACAAACAGGTTGCCTGCATCGCCTGCCATGTATCCTAAGCCTTCCCGGAGACTGATTTTGTTTTGGCGTTCCGCAGTTGATTTCAGGTTTTTTGTTTTCGGCATAAAACGAACCTCCTTACTTCAACAATATAGCATACTTTGAGCGGACAGGAAAGCAGTTAAGCGAATCTTAAGCTTTTTTCGGGGTTTCTTAATCGCTCACCCGGCTGATTCTTAATGAGCGATCTGGTATGATGAAGGCACATCAAACGAAGGAGGGGAGAACATGACCTGAAAATGTAACTACTGTGACTATCCCAATTTAATGGAATGGGCATACTGCAGAAGGTGCGGAAAACCGCGCGGCTACCGTGCGAGATTCCGTATACACTTTCATAAGCACTGAGCCGTTTCTTCGGTTCACCTTACCTGATGAGTCCGAATGATTCTCGGACGAAACGGAAACGGTCGTTTTCTTTCATTTTCGGCCGTTTCTGTAGTAGGAAATCAAAATACAATTCACAGATCGGAGAAAAAATATGGATCTCGGAAGTAAAATCGAAAACCTAACGGTGATGAAACAAAACGGCTTGCCGGTGCCTGATTTTTTTGCATTGCCGTATTCTCAGCTCGTGCCGAACACGGCACCGCTCAAAAAAGCCATTCGTGATTCGGAAGAGATGCCGGTGTCCATGAGAAGCTCGTTTTTGAAAAATGTGCTTCGGCAGACTGCTGCTCTGCAAGAGCTTCCCGCTTTTCCGCCTTGCCTTTATGCGGTGCGTTCCTCCTCCGGCTCAGAGGATTCTGCCGAGAACAGCTTTGCCGGTCAGTTTGACACCTTTCTGAATGTGGAAGCGGAGGATGTGCCGGCTCGTGTGCAGGATTGTCTTTGTTCCATGTTCCATGAAAATGTGCTGGAATATATGGCGGGAAAAAAGCTTTCTGTTGAGGAGCTGAATATGAATGTCCTGGTGCAGCGCATGGTTGCATCCGACTGTTCGGGTGTTTTGTTCACGGCGAATCCGCAGGGGCTGCTCAACGAGAGTGTGGTGATCGTCGGGCGAGGTCTGGGTGAAAATGTGGTGTCGGATCGCACTGATACCACAGCTTATTATTATAACACGACCGACCGGGTTTATTATTATGACGGAAAAGAAGATTTGCTGACCCGGGAGCAACTTGAGGAGCTGATGGCGTATGCCGAAAAAATCCGTTCCCTATTCGGCGATTATATGGATATTGAGTTTGCCGTGCAGAACGGAAAGATATTTATTCTGCAGGCTCGTCCTATCACAACGCTTTCAGCAGCGCATCCGTTGATTTTTGATAACAGCAATATTGTGGAAAGCTATCCCGGGCTGAGTCTGCCGCTGACGGTTTCCTTTGTCTGCCATGTGTATGAGGGCGTCTTTGTCAGCGCAGGGCGGCGTTTGCTCAAAAACCCGGAAAAACTTGCACAGCTTCAGCCCGTGCTCGGGAACACGGTCGGCTGTGTGAACGGAAGAATGTATTATAAAATCAGCAACTGGTATGAAATCATCCACTGTCTGCCGTTTCACAAGGTGTTCATGCCTATCTGGCAGGAGCTGATCGGTGTGCAGTACCGGGATGCCTTTCAGGCTTCCGTTTCGCTTTCTCCGTTTTGCCGTGCCTCGATTGCGCTGAACACCGTTTCCGAGCTGTTCAGGGCACCGAAAAACATGGAAAAGCTGCATGAAAAGTTCAGCGGTATTTACGAGTATGTGACCGGGCAGTTCCGGCACCCGATGACCGCAAAAGAGATTTTGAAGCTCTATGATTTGATTGAGGAACAGATTTTGTCGGATTGGGGGCTGACGCTGATCAACGACACCTATGCCTTTTTGTTTACGGGGCTGCTGAAAAACCGCTTGCAGAAAAAATACAGCGGGCAGGACGGCCTGGCGAACCGCTACATCTCCGGCATTTCCAATATCGAGAGCATGAAGCCGGTTCGGGCGATGATCCGTCTGGCACAGGAACGGGCGAGCCTGAGCCGGGAGGAATATGAGAAGCGCAAGGCGGAATATGCTGCGCAATACGGTGATCGCAGCCCGGAGGAGCTGAAGCTGGAAAGCGAAACCTTCCGCACAAGCCCTGACTTGCTGGAAAAGAAAATTGCAGAATATGCCCTGCATGGCGACGGGTTGGAGCAGCTTCTGGCTTCGTTTTCCGGCGGAAAGCCGGTGATACGGGAGGATGTTATTACAAAATTCCTCAGCAGGCGTGCCACGGTCGGCATTTCTCACCGTGAAAGATCCCGTTTGAACCGAAGCCGCATTTTCGGGCTGGTGCGTGAAGCGATGCTGCGCCTGGGCGAGCTTTATGCCGAAGGCGGCTGCCTTGAGCAGAAAAGAGATGTGCTCTACCTGACGATGGAGGAGGTGCGCCGTTTGGCAGAGGAACCGGAGGATATGAGGGATACCGTGGAACAGCGCAAGCAAAAATACGATATGTATGCAATGCTTCCGGCATATTCCCGTCTGGTGTTCAGCGGCAAAGAGTTCAATAAGAATCACCGCAGCATCAATACCGCTCAGATGCCCTGCCGCCGGAACGAAATGCAGGGGATCCCCTGCTCGGACGGTGTGGTCGAGGGGGAAGCCTATGTGGTGGAGGATGTCAAAACAGCGGAAGATCCGAAGGGTAAGATCCTCATCACCAAAATGACCGACCCCGGCTGGGTGTTTCTGCTTGCAGCGGCAAAGGGGGTTGTCAGCGAAAAAGGCTCTTTGCTTTCGCATACGGCCATTATTTCCCGTGAATTGAAAATACCGGCGGTCGTCGGTATTGACCGGCTGACAAGCACCATACGAACC
Source organism: Acutalibacteraceae bacterium (assembly GCA_045642685.1). Classification (GTDB taxonomy): domain Bacteria; phylum Bacillota; class Clostridia; order Oscillospirales; family Acutalibacteraceae; genus UBA8612. The sequence continues at coordinate 53,389 of JAZUJI010000191.1, forward strand.
GGTGATACTGTCCGGCTGGATGGCACAACGGGTGTGGTGAAAATCGTGAAAAGAAAAGCCGAATAACAAAAAAGCAGCCGAACGCTGCCGGTAACATACCCGATTGAAAAAGCAAAACGCTCTGTCAGCATTTTTTGTGACAGGGCGTTTTTATGCAAGAAGATTCAGTGTGTTCCCGGAACGGGATGAGTGAGATAAACCTGTTCAAAGCTCTGTGTCAGTTCATCCACACAGGCACAGGCTTTTTCTTCCTCATCAAAAATGCCGAAAACACTCGGTCCGCTTCCGCTCATGCAGCAGCACAGGCAGCCGTGCTTTCGCATGACGGCTTTGATGACAATGCGTTCGGGCACTTCAACGAATTGCTCAAACACATTGCCCGTGCGGGATAGGATCCCGTCAAAATCCCGGTTTGCCAGTGCATGGAGCATACCGTAATCGTCCGGGTGATGAAGAGCGGTGCAGGCGTCAAAGGCGGCATAGGCTTCCTTGGTGGAAACCCCCTGCGTCGGTTTGGCAAGCACGATGAAGCAGTCCCTTAACGCAGGCAGCGGCGAAAGGATCTGCCCGATATCCTGCGCAAGCATGGTTCCGCCATGCAGGCAAAACGGCACATCTGCACCGAGTTTTACACCGATGCTGCATAATTCCTCTGTGCTCAGATGTGCTTCAAACAGTTCATTGAGCGCACGCAGTACACCGGCGGCATCGGTGCTGCCGCCTGCAAGACCGGCCTGCAGGGGGATGCGTTTGGTGACGGATATGGTGCAGCCGCCCGCTATTCCCGTGGCGTCGAAAAACGCCTGCGCCGCACGGTAGGCAAGGTTTTTTTCGTTGGTCGGCAGAGATTTTTCGCTGCAGCTGAGTATAATGCCGCTTTCTGCTTTTTCTGCCTCCACCGTGTCATAAAGGCTGACAGATTGCATGACCATGAACAGGCTGTGGTAGCCGTTGGGCAGACGGGTGAGAATATCAAGCAGCAGGTTGATTTTGGCAGGTGCTTCGATTTTTATCATGGCAATTCCTCACAGGGTCATTTTTCAATGGGAACCGGCATCGGTTCTCTTTTCTGGAAGAAGGTCGCGTAGCGGAATCCGCATTTTTGGGCAAGCTCAAGCCCGTGTTGGATGCCTGAACCGATATCGCAGGCATAGTGTGCGTCCGAGCCGATGGTGATATACTCACCGCCAAGTTCACGGAAGCGTTTGACATATCGTTCCCCGGGCATGGTTTCTCTGAGCTTCTGACGCAGACCGGAGGTGTTAATTTCCAACGCCTTGCCTTTGACGATCAGGGTCTTGAAAACCTCATCCATGATGTCATCAAAACGGGAAAAATTGATCGGAATCTCGTAATTCCCGCAAATGTAACGCAGGGGATAGGTGATGTGTGCCATCGTATCGAAATGCCCCCAAAGAGCCAGCTGGTAAAGATCCTGCGCATATTTTTCAAGCAGGTCGTAAATTTCATCGGTCGTGTATTCATCGTATTTCAACTGACTGTAGTCCGTGAAGTCACGCCTCTCGTGCATGGAGCCGATGATGAAATCGTAGTCAAACCGATACACGGTTTTTTCGCTCAGTGCCATATCGAAGATGCCCTGACCAAGTTCTATGCCGCTGAGTACAAGGAGCTTACCTTGAAAAGCAGTACGGGCTTTGCTGATCTCAAAATAAGCCTGAACCTGCCGGGTATTGAGCTGCTGCGGAATATATGAATCAATATCCATATGGTCGGTGAATGCGATCGCACGCAGCCCCTTGTGAACAGCCTGTTCACAAAGAAACATGGCGGAATGATGTCCGTCAAAGGAGTTATCGGTGTGGACATGAAGATCCATCATGCGTTTGTAAGCCAAAGTAAATCACCTCTGCCCGATATTATAACATAAAGGAGAATGAATACAAGTTTTTTCCACGGTTTTGTTGCCGGAAATGCCATGTTTTTTGTTGCCCCGTCTTGTTTTCAGGCGCAAAATGTGGTACGATAGACAAAATTATTGTTGTGGGAGGATACCATGGCTCAGGATGCAAAAAGGACACGGATCACCGTGCTTGCGCTGTTGCTGCTTGCAGTGGCAGTGGTACTATTGGTCGTTCTTCTCACAAATCCGGGTCTGACAGCGACAAAGCCGGATGAAGATAAGCTGGATAAAATCGGCGCAGACGCACAGACAGAGGATGAAACGATCCCGAATGATTCGCCTTTGGTGCAAAAGGTCAACGCAAAATTTTTGTGGGAATACGGCTGGCAGAGTTTGGCGGAGGAAATGCCCGAGGTGATCGAAACGACCACCGAGGAAACGACCACCGAGCCGGTGCCGGAAACCTACTACGATGTGGTGACCAACTGGAAAGGCGAGCTGGTGACCGACCGATACGGTCAGCCGGTGACGCAGGTGCGTGATATGCCGCTGACAGCCGTTGCATATGAATTTGTCACGGATGAAAACGGCAGGATCGCCCGGGATGAAAACGGAAATGTTATCACGGAGGCTTACACGGTCGCACGCACAACACAGGCACCGCCGATCACGATGCAGGACGGTCACGGCAACATCGTGACCAATGCGCACGGTGAGCCGGTGACCAAGGCTGCCAAATCCACTGTTTATGTTACGAATCCGTCTTCTGTGGGCGCAGCCTACCGGGGCGAGGGAATTTCGGACGGTGATAAATATGTAGGTGTCCGTGTGGTTCTTGACGGGGAATATGATATTTCCACCAACAGTCTTATGACAGTCGGCATGACTTACAAGGAAAGCGGAAGGATCCGTATGAAGAGCCTGACCTATAACATCGACAAGCTCACCTGCAGGGCATCATCAAAAGAAAAATATACCCAGATGGTCAGCCTTGCCCGGGAAGACGGTAAGACCGTTGTAACGCTCTATATTCCCGATTCGGAACAGATTTCGACCGAACAAATGCGAATTCTCAGCGCAAGCTCCACCTTGAGCACATTCCGCACCTCCACCGGCACCTATATCGACGGCTTTTCGGTGAATGTGCTGTAACGGTCAGGAAGGAAATGCCCATGCACGAAGGTCACAGAGAACGAGTAAGAGAAAAATTCAAGCAAAACGGTTTAGACGGTTTTTCTGCCCATGAGGTGCTGGAGCTGTTGCTGTTTTATTCCTGCCCAAGGGGTGACACCAACGCAACGGCGCATCGGCTCATGGAGCGGTTCGGTTCCCTTTCGGCGGTTCTGGAGGCTCCGTATGAGGAGCTGAAAGCAGTGGAAGGGATCGGCGATGCAGCGGCAACGCTGATGAGCCTTGTGCCGCAGCTGTTTCGTGCTTACACGGCAGATAAGGCATCCAAGGTCACGGTGCTGGATTCTGTGGAAGCTGTGGTTGCATTTCTGCGTCCCCGTTTTTTCGGCTTGACCACCGAGCATATCGGGCTGCTGTGCCTGGATATCACCGGGCGAGTGAATAATTTTACTTTTCTTTCAAGCGGTTCGCTCAAAATTGCGCAGGTCGATGTGCGAAAAGCGGCGCAGACGGCTCTGCGCAACAATGCGGAAAGTGTGATTTTAGCGCACAATCATCCCGGCGGGCTGCCGAATCCGTCCCAGGCAGACCTGGAAACCACCAAAACGCTGATTCGCACCTTTCAGGCAATCAACATCCGTGTAACAGACCATGTTATCTTCAGCGACGATGCTTATTTTTCGATGAATCAGTGCGAACGGTTTGCTCCGCTGTTTTTGATTGGCAATATGACCGCCGCAGCAGAAGCGAAGGTCAGTCTGTACTGATAAGGTGATACCGCACTTTTTACAGTCAAAATAACAAAAACCGGCTGCTCACAAAAAGCAGTCGGTTCTTTTCATATATACAGGCTGTCGGCACCTGTCCGGAACAGGCACCGCAGCCCCACCACCGATATCCGATTAAGCGTTACCGCTCGAATAAAGCAACATACGGAGGGCTGCTCTAAATCGGTACCGAATAAAGGTGACTTCCATATTTCGCAGGTGAAAATATCTTTTATGCTGATATTATAGCAACCCTGTATTTGCATGTAAAGCAATTTATCAGAAATAAAAGAATTTGTTTATAGTTTGTTTATAATTTGGAACAAATCGGATAAAATGTATAAAATTGCGTTTTTTTTTTTTTTTTTTGAATATTTTTTCTTTTTTGACAGTTTTATACCGGACTTCTGTATATACAAATATACAATAAAAGCGGCGCGTGTAATGAACATGACCGGTAAATAATGTAAATAAATATATAATATATATAATACATACAAGGCGAAGAATAGACTTGTAAGAAAATTTTAACAATATAACCTATTGACAAATTTGCCGATAGGTTATATTATAGTGACAAAGTTAGCACTCATATATGCCGAGTGCTAAAAATGCAGGAAGGAGGAAGCCCCTTGGAAATGACGCCGAGAAAGCAGAAGATATTGGCAGCGGTCGTCGAAAGCTATATCCGCACGGGTGAGCCGGTCGGCTCAAAAACGCTGATGGGTGAGCTCGATTTTCAGGTTTCCTCCGCAACCATCCGCAACGAAATGGCGGATCTGGTGGAAATGGGTTATTTAGAGCAGCCGCACACCTCTGCCGGGCGTGCGCCGACGACAATGGGTTATCGCTATTATATCGACAAGCTGATGAATAAGCTGGAGCTGAATAAGGAAGAAAGCGAGAGCATCACCAAGAGCGTTTCTTCCGGCCGCGGTGACCCCGAGCAGCTGCTCGAAAAAGCCGGTGAAGTCATTGCGAGGCTGACCAACTGTGCCGCCATTACCACTTTGCCGACCGGTGAACAGGCTTGTGTGCGCCGCACGGAATTTGTCCCGGTGAGCAGCCGTACCGCCATGATCGTGCTGCTGACATCCTCCGGCACCCTCAAAAGCAAGGCGTGCCGCAGCGATATGCCGATCACGCAGCAGACGGTGGAGCGGTTCTATTCCGTTTGTGCATCGCACTTTATCGGTAAGCCGCTGGAGGAAATCGGCACGGTCATGCTGCAAACGCTGGTGGCATCGCTGGGCGAATATGCCCTTGAAATGTCCCCTTATTTTGTTGCTTTGGCGGATTTGGCGAACGATGCGCTCAATTCCGATGTGCTGCTGGAAGGCCAGTCAAATTTGTTCAATCACCGTGAGCTGACCGGCAGCGTGATCGATATTATGGAGCTGCTCCGCAAAGGCGAGCCGCTTTCCAAGCTGATCGCTTCGGGCGAAAAAGACGGCTTGAATGTCAAAATAGGCACAGAAAACGAATATAAACAGTTGAGCAATTCGAGCGTGATCATATCTCATTACAAGGTCAACGGTTCGCAAAGCGGTGCTTTGGGCATCATCGGACCGACCCGGCTCAATTATGCCAAGCTCATTCCCTATATGCAGTTCATCTCCGGCGTGGTCGGAAAAATACTCAGCGAAACGCTGGAAGATTGAAAAGAAAGGATATACTGAAAATGGAGGAAGAAAAGAAGAATCCGACAGAACAGAAAGAGGTAAAGGAAGAAAAAAAGGAAACAAAAGAAACGAAAAAGCCCCGCAAAAAAGCCGATAAAACGGCGGAGCTGGAACAGCAGCTTGCTGAGCAAAAGGAACAGTATCTGCGCTTAGCGGCGGAATACGACAATTACCGCAAGCGTACCCAGCGGGAGAAGGATGCACTCAACGGTGAAATCAAAGTGTCCGTGATCGGAGAGTTCCTCACGGTGCTGGATAATTTTGAGCGTGCTTCCGTCAATGCGGACAGCGATTTTGATTCCTACCGAAAAGGCATTGAAATGATTTTCGCCCAGTTTGGCGACATCCTCAAAAAACTCGGTGCGGAACCGTTCGGCGAAGTCGGCGAGGCGTTTGATCCGTCCATGCACAACGCCGTGATGCATATTGAAAGCGAAGACTTCGGCGAAAGCACCGTTGCGCAGGTGTTCGCCAAGGGCTACCGGTGCGGGGAGCGTATCATTCGCTGCGCAACCGTTCAGGTGGCAAACTGAATTTGTAACCCAATCAATTTGATATAACAAAAAGGAGATAAATTATTATGGCAAAGACAATCGGTATTGACTTAGGTACGACCAATTCCTGCGTGGCAGTTATCGAGGGCGGCGAGCCTGTCGTTATCGCAAACGCAGAGGGTATGAGAACGACTCCCTCCGTTGTTGCATTCAGCAAGACGGGTGAGAGAATGGTCGGTCAGGTGGCAAAGCGTCAGGCTATCACCAACCCGGATCGCACCATTGCTTCCATCAAAAGACAGATGGGCACGGATTACGGCGTAAAAATTGACGACAAGCGTTACACGCCCCAGGAAATTTCCGCAATGATCCTTCAAAAGCTCAAGGCAGATGCCGAAGCTTATCTGGGCGATACCGTGACCGAAGCTGTTATCACGGTTCCCGCTTACTTCACCGATGCACAGCGTCAGGCTACCAAGGATGCCGGTAAGATCGCCGGTATGGAGGTCAAGAGAATCATTAACGAACCGACGGCTGCCGCTCTGGCATACGGCATTGATAAAGAAAACGACCAGAAGGTCATGGTTTATGACCTCGGCGGCGGCACCTTCGATGTTTCCATCATCGAAATGGGTGACGGCGTTCAGGAGGTTCTTGCGACCGCCGGTAACAACCGTTTGGGCGGCGATGACTTTGACCAGAGAGTGATCGACTGGCTTGCCGACACCTTCAAAGCGGAGCAGGGCATTGACCTGCGCGGCGACAAGATGGCGATGCAGCGTGTGAAAGAGGCTGCCGAAAAAGACAAAATCGAGCTTTCCAGCGTCACCACTACCACCATCAGTCAGCCCTTCATCACCGCAGATGCAACCGGCCCGAAGCACCTGGAGGCAACGCTCTCCCGTGCGAAGTTCAATGAATTGACCGCAGACCTTGT
>JAZUJI010000192.1:0-3842 GCA_045642685.1 Acutalibacteraceae bacterium
GTTCCGTTGACACCAAAGAAAATTTTAAGGTCTCGGTCATTTCCGCACGCTTTGCGTTTCCGCTCACCGGTGACATTGCCGCACGGGCTCTGCTGCCGTTTCTGCTCAAGCGCACCTGCAAAAAATACCCGACCCTGACCGAAATGAATCGCCGTCTGGCTTCACTGTACGGAGCCATGCTCAGTGTGTCCGTCACGAAAAACGGCGAATCGCAGGTTCTCACCTTCAGCATCACCTCTTTAGAGGACCGCTTTGCGCTGGACGGCGAAAAAATCTCTTCGGATCTGACCGATTTGCTGCTGGATATTCTGTTTGAACCGAATCTGACCGACGGTGCCTTCGCACAGGAGGACATTGAGCGTGAAAAGAGGCTGCTGATCGAGCACATTGAAAGCGAGCTCAACGACAAACGGTATTACGCCGCAAAACGCTGCCTTGAGATCATGTGCGAAAACGAGCTGTATGCGCTGGATCGCTACGGAAAGATCGAAGATATTCAAACGATCGACTCTGCCCGTCTGGTCAAGGCATGGAAAGAGATGCTCTCCAACGCCATCATTTTTGTTTCTGCCATAGGCAGCATGAACGGTGCTCTGGTGCAAAGCCGTTTTGAGCAGAAATTTGAAAACATCGACCGCTCCCATATCAACGACATCCACACCGAATTTATCACCGTTCCCTACGAAACACACCGTGTGAAGGAAGAGCTGCCCGTCAAGCAGGGCAAGCTTGTCATCGGCTACCGTGCCGGTATGACCGACCCCGATGACAACGATGCCGCCATCAAGGTCATGGCGGATATGTTCGGCGGCGGCGTTTATTCCAAGCTGTTCACCAATGTGCGTGAAAAAATGAGCCTTTGCTACTATTGCTCCGCCGGTTTCAGCTCCGCCAAAGGCATTATCACGGTGCAAAGCGGTATCGAAAACGAAAACGAGCAAAAGGCGATCGATGCCATTACACAGCAGCTCAACGACATGAAGGTGGGTAACTTCACCGACGAAGATCTGGAAGCCTCACACAAAGGCTTAACCAACCTGATCAACGGCGTGTGCGACACACCCGAGGGAATTGACCGCTGGTATTCCAACCAGATGTTAGACCCCGACATTGAAACCCCCGAGGAATATGTCAAACGAATCTGCGCCATTACGAGGGAGCAGGTCATTGCCGCCGCTCTGATGGTGGAACAGGACACGATCTATATGCTTGCCGGAACGCTCACCGAGGAGGAAAAAGCCGATGAGAACTGAAATCTATAACGAGCTGCTCGATGAAAAATACTACCACATTGCTCATCCGACCGGTCTGAATATTTATGTGATGCCCAAGCCCGGTTATTCGGGTGCCTATGCCGTATTCGGCACAAACTACGGCTCGATCGACACAAAAATCCGCAATGAAAACGGTGAAACCGTTGCTATTCCCGAGGGCACGGCTCACTTTTTGGAGCACAAGCTGTTTGAAAGTGAGGATCTGGATGCCTTTGAACGCTACGCCAAAACCGGCGCCAGTGCCAATGCTTTCACCTCCTTTGACAGCACCTGCTACCTGTTCAGCTGCACGGGCGACTTCAATGCCTCCCTGCGCATTTTGCTCGATTTTGTACAGTCCCCGTACTTCACCGAACAGACCGTATCCAAAGAGCAGGGCATTATCGGGCAGGAGATCACCATGTACAAGGATGTTGCCGACTGGGAGGTGCTGTTCAACCTGCTGCGTGCGCTCTACCACAAGCACCCGGTGCGCATTGACATTGCGGGCACGGTGCAGTCCATTGCCCAAATCACGGCGCAGACCCTGTACGACTGCTACCGCAATTTTTACAACCTGAACAACATGGCGCTTGCCGTTTCCGGCAATGTGGATATTGATGAGATCGAAAAAATCTGCGATGAGCTGCTCAAGCCCTCCGAACCGTTTTTGTTCGAGCGCAAGCCTGCCGATGAGCCGGATGAAATCTGCTGTGATTATATCGAAGAAAAGCTGAGCGTTGCTGCGCCGATCTTTTCACTCGGCTTCAAAGAAAACTACGGCTTACCCAAGCAAAGCCTCCGGCAAAAAATTGCCGTTGATATTCTGATGGAGGTTCTCGCCGGAACCACCTCGCCGCTTTATAACGAGCTGCTTGAAAAAGGTCTGACCAACACGAGCTTCGGCTTTGAAAGCTTTTTCGGTTTCGGCTACGGTGCATCCATTTTCAACGGTGAATCCAAAGACCCGAAGGCTGCCGCCGAGCTGATAAAAACCCGCATTGCTCAGGCAAAAGAAAAAGGCATTTCCGAAGCGGATTTTGAAACCGTTCGCCGCAAGCTTTACGGCAGACTGATCATGAGCTATAACGATGTGGATGACATTGCCCACACCTTCGTTGATGCTCATTTTGACGGCGAAGGCATTTTCGATCCGCTTGAGGTGTTCCGCACCATTCAGGTGGCCGATGTCAATGAGGCACTGCAAAACATGATGCGTGACGGATATGCGGCTCTTTCTGTCATCAACCCCATTGAATAAGGAGGAAAACACATGGACTCTACCGTTGTGACCTTCACGGGGCTTGACCGCACCTTTACGGTCAGCTCCGTTCTGGCTCAATTCCAACTGTTCGGGCATGAAATCACCATCCGCTGGTACGGTGCGATCATTGCGTTCGGCTTTTTGCTTGCCGTACTCATGGGCGGCCGCATGGCTTACAAATGGAAAATGAACCTGGATAAAATGATCGATGTACTCATTTACGGCACACTCGGCGGCATTATCGGCGCAAGACTGTACTATGTCATTTTCCGCTGGTCTTATTATTCGCAGCATTTGGGTGAAATCGTTCAAATCTGGAACGGCGGTCTTGCCATATACGGCGGAATCATCGGCGGGCTGCTCGCCGCCTTTATCACCTGCCGCATCAACAAGCTGAATTTCTTCAATTTACTGGACTGCGCCGGTGTCAGCCTGCTCATCGGTCAGGGCATCGGCCGCTGGGGCAACTTCGCCAATCAGGAAGCATTCGGCACCAACACAGCAATGCCGTGGGGCATGAAAAGCGAAAAAACGGTCGAATACCTGTTGAGCAGCCGAGAAGAACTGAAAGCACTCGGTGTGAATGTTGACCCGTATGCGCCGGTGCACCCCACTTTCCTGTATGAGTCCCTCTGGTGTCTGGGCAGCTTTCTCATTCTTTACATCATATACCGCAAATTCCGCAAATTCAGCGGTCAGCTTTTCCTTTCATACGGCGTACTTTACGGCACGGGTCGAGCCATTATTGAAGGCTTCCGCACCGACAGCCTTTACATCGGCAGCAGCTCCCTGCGTGTATCTCAGCTGCTTTCCATGATTGTTGTTGCAGTGTTCTTGGTTCTTTTGATTTACAAACTCGTCCAAACAAAAAAACACCCCCGACCGATCGAGGGTGTGGATTTCTTCCCGGAGGAAGAAAAGAAAGAAACCAAAGCCCCAAAAAATAATAAGATGACACAAAAAGATCTGAACGAGCTTGCCCGCAAACGGGAAGAACGCCGCCTCGAAAAAGAGGAAACAAACAGCCCGGAAGAAACCGCAGACACAACCTGCGAATGACCGTCATTCGGCTTCGGCTGCCTCAATGGCTTTCTGCGCCACGGAACGGATATCCTCCGGTGTCCTGAGTTCGCAGATCTCCCGCCGAAGTGCCGCTGCGCCCCGAATCCCTTTCATATACCATGCGGCGTGCTTGCGCGCTTCGAGCATGGCGACCTTCTGCCCTTTATATTCGCACATTCTTTCCGTGTGCTCCAGCATAATTTTCATGCGTTCTTCGACAGGCGGCAAGTCGGAGGCCAAGCGGTCTTAGGAAGACAAGGTAG
>JAZUJI010000193.1:0-6407 GCA_045642685.1 Acutalibacteraceae bacterium
CGATCGGCAAAATCGTTGTCACGGGCTGTCTGGCCGAGCGGTATCAGGACGAGATCCGCAAGGAGATCCCCGAAGTGGATGCCGTCATCGGTATCGGTGCAAACGGCAGCATCGCCGCCGTCTGCGACCGTGTGCTGGAAGATGAAATCGTCACGGAGTTTCCACCGAAGGAGGAGCTTTCGCTCAACGGTGAGCGTGTGCTGACGACCCCCGAATATTACGCCTATCTGAAAATTGCAGAGGGGTGCAGCAACTGCTGCACCTACTGCGCCATTCCGCAGATCCGGGGGCGATTCCGCAGCCGTGAAATGGACGATATTTACGAAGAAGCCGTTCAGCTCGCCGAAAAGGGCGTGAAAGAGCTGATTCTTGTGGCGCAGGACACCACCCTGTACGGCAAAGACCTGTATGGCAGACTGGCTTTGCCCGAGCTGCTCAAAAAGCTTTGCACCATTGACAGGATTCACTGGATCCGTCTGCTCTACTGCTACCCGGATGAGTTTACCGATGAGCTGATCGAAGTGATGGCAGAGGAAGAAAAGGTGCTTCCCTATGTCGATTTGCCACTGCAGCACGCAAGCAATAAAATTCTGAAACGCATGAACCGCCGCTGCACAACCGAACAGGCGACTGAGCTGATCCAAAAACTGCGGGAGCGTATCCCCGGCATTGTGATTCGCACCACCTTCATCACCGGCTTTCCGGGTGAGGGTGAGGAAGAATTTGAGGAGCTTGCCGTGTTCGTCAACAAAACGGAATTTGACTGTCTCGGCTGCTTCGCTTATTCGGCGGAAGAAGATACTCCGGCAGCGTCGTTTGAAGACCAGTTGGATGAGCGAACCAAAAATGACCGTAAAGACATCCTCATGAACGACCAGTACAACATCATGCTGGAAAATCACAACGAGCTGATCGGTCAGACCTTTGAGGTACTGGTAGAAAGCTACGACGAATACTCCGACAGCTATGTCGGCCGTACCTACCGGGATGCACCCGAAATTGACTCCGTTATCAAATTCACCGCACAGAAGGATTTGAATGAGGGCGATTTCTGCACGGTGAAGGTGTTCGGACTGGATGAATATGATTTGATCGGTGAGGCAGAAGAATGAATACACCCAATAAACTGACCCTCGCCCGGGTCATTCTGACCCCGGTTTTTCTGCTCGTTCTGCTCAGCAGTGTTCTGCACCATTGGCTGATTGCAGCGATGATCTTCCTTTTGGCATCCGTCACCGATGCGATCGACGGCAAGCTGGCACGCAAAAACAACCAGATCACCACCTTCGGGCAGCTGATGGATCCTCTGGCGGACAAAATGCTGACGACTGCCGCTCTGCTCGCCTTTATTCACATGGAGCTGTGCGGTGTCTGGCCGGTTTTTCTCATTCTGACCCGTGAGTTTGCCGTGACCTCCATGCGCCTGATCGCCGCTGCCCAGGGCGTTGTGATTCCGGCAAATATTTTCGGCAAAATCAAAACCGCCACGCAAATGGTCTTCACCGGCATCATTCTGTTTTGGGGCGAACTGGTGGAAAGCTACGGCTTTTTACGGCTCAATTTTGCTCAGGCGAGCAACGGTATGATCTGGATCACCGCTGTTCTGGCGGTCGTATCCGGTGTAATTTACATTGTCAAAGCCAAAAAAGTGATTGACTTCACCATGTGATCAGCATATAATGGGGTTGTATGGCAAATGCGAAGACCGGGAGAAGTAACGCTCACCGCCGACTCACAGAGAGGCGCACAAAGGCTGAAAGTGTGCTGTTTCGTGCGAGCGTGAATGCACCCGTGAGCACAGGAGCGGAACGGAGAGTATGCTCCTGCGGTTCGTCCCGTTACCGACGAAATGAGTATAATTCGGAGTGGAACCGCGAAACTTTCGCCTCCGTCACCTGCGGGTGGCGGAGTTTTTTATTGAGGTGATTTCTATTTTTGACCAACTGCGTGAAGATATAGCCTGCGTGCGTGATCGTGACCCGGCGGCACGCTCTGCGCTCGAAATTCTCTTTTTATATCCCGGCTTAAAAGCCGTCCGTTCCCACCGCCGTGCCCACTGGTGTTATGAACACAAGCTGTTTTTTCTGGCACGCCTGATTTCTCAGCGCTCCTCGAAAAAAACGGGCATTGAGATTCACCCGGCTGCGCAAATCGGCAGACGCTTTTTTGTTGACCACGGCACCGGGGTCGTCATTGGCGAAACCGCTGTCATCGGCGATGATGTGACCCTGTATCAGGGCGATACGCTCGGGGGCACCGGTCACCACACCGGCAAGCGTCACCCGACCATCGGCAACAATGTGCTCATCGGAGCCGGCGCCAAGGTGCTCGGTCCGTTTTCGGTCGGAGATAATTCCAACATCGCCGCCGGTGCGGTCGTACTCGAGGAAATACCGCCCAATTCCACCGCCGTCGGTGTACCGGCACGGGTGGTCAAGCAAAACGGCAAACGGGTCGATGATTTGGATCAGATCCACATTCCCGACCCGATCGCCATGGAGCTTTGCAAAATGCGCATTGAAATTGAACGCTTAGAAAAACAAATTCATGAATACGAGAAAGAGGAAAAGAAAAAATGAAAATTTACAACACGCTCACCCGTTCAAAAGAAGACCTGAAAACGATCGAACCGAATGTCGTTAAAATTTACGCCTGCGGTCCGACCGTATACAACTTTATTCACATCGGCAACGCCAGACCGCTTTGCGTGTTCGACACTCTGCGCCGCTACCTGGAATACCGCGGCATGGAAGTCCGTTTCGTACAGAATTTTACGGACATTGATGATAAAATCATCCGCCGTGCCAATGAAGAAGGTCTGACTTACAAGCAGGTCAGTGAAAAGTATATCGAAGAATTTTGGAAAGACACCAAAGGCATGAATATCCGGGAAGCCACCGTGCACCCGAAAGCCACGGAAAACATTGATGAAATCATCAGCATTGTATCCACGCTCATTGAAAAAGGCTATGCCTATGCGGTGGACGGCGATGTTTATTTCAGCCCCTCAAAGTTTCGTGAATACGGCAAGCTCAGCCATCAGCCGCTGGAGGAGCTGGAAGCCGGCGCAAGAATCAATGTCGGTGAAATCAAGCGTGAGCCAATGGATTTTGCCCTTTGGAAGAGCGCAAAGCCCGGCGAACCGTACTGGGAATCCCCGTGGGGTCAGGGTCGCCCCGGCTGGCACATCGAGTGCTCTGCCATGGTGCGCCGTTATCTCGGCACGACCATTGACATTCACTGCGGCGGTCAGGATTTGATTTTTCCGCACCACGAAAACGAAATCGCACAGAGCGAATGCTGCAACGGTGCCGCTTTTGCGCATTACTGGATGCACAACGGCTATATCAATGTGGACAATGTCAAAATGTCCAAGTCACTGGGCAACTTTTTCACCGTACGGGATGTTGCCGAGCAGTTCGGCTATGAACCGATTCGCTATCTGATGATCTCCTCGCACTACCGCAGTCCCATCAATTACAGCGTTGAAGTGATCGAGCAATGCAAAGCGTCTTTAGAGCGGCTTTACACCTGCCGCAGCAATCTGGACTTTGTTTTGGAAAACGCACAGGACGGCACCTTAGATGAAGCATTCCGGGCAAAAGCCGAGGCGCACCGTCAGAAATTCATTGACGCAATGGACGATGATTTGAACACCGCCGATGCCATTTCCGCCGTATTCACGCTCGTGCGTGACATTAACACCATCGCCAACGATGCGAACCGGCAAACGCTGGAATATGCCGCCGGTATGTTTGACGAGCTGACCGGCGTACTCGGTCTGGTGTACAACCGCAAGGCAGACGATTTGGATGCGGAAATTGAGGAGCTGATCGCACAGCGTGCCGCCGCAAGGAAAGAGAAAAACTGGGCAAAAGCGGACGAGATCCGTGACAAAATCAAAGCCATGGGCATTGTGCTGGAGGATACCCCGCAGGGCGTCAAGTGGCACAAAGAGTAAGAAGCGCAAAAAAGAGCACGCAGGAGATTTTTTCTCTTGCGTGCTTTTCTTATTTGGGCTTATTAAGTGATTCCTTCCATTTTTTTGACCAAGGAGCCGTTTCGGGTAGCGGAAATGTTGTTGAGGAAGATAACATCCGAAATGCCCTTGCTCTTGACAAACTGCGTCAGATTCCCATTCCAATAGCGGTAGTCGATGACATGAATTTCGCTGTAATTTGCCAGCAGGAACGGCACAAACGCATTGCCGAACGATTCCTTGACGACCACGCAGGACGAGCCATCCGTCACACCGGGATTGCTGATGTAGCTGTACGGGTTATCGCCGCCGATGAACGCATTGTACCTTGAACCTCGGTTCCACTTGGAAACATCCGTGATGATGCTCCACTTGGTGACCTTACCGTCTTTATTCGTAAATTCCATGGAATTGGTCGCTTTCGGCTCATAGGCATAAACGGTATCGGGGTTCTTTTCAAGTGCTTTATTCTTGCCGGAATCATTATAGAAAGCACCGACAAAATCATCAAACTTCCGCTCTGTAAATTCCGTCAGCTCTGCCGGACGAATCCCTGCCTGCGCCGCATATTCCCGATAGGCATAATAGGCGCCCAACGCCGTCCAATGATGGTCGGTGCGGAAATAGACATATTCATCCCGGTGCGCCCGAAGCGTATCGAAGGTTTTGACCTTGATGCAATTCGGCGAAACCGCCGCATAGATATAGTTAATGGCATCGTTCTGTGAGCTGGTGTTGATACCCTTCCGCACCCGGTCGGACAAAGTAATATCCGTACTGGTCGGCACAACCACATCAAACACACGGGCTGTTCCTTTGAGGGAATCGGCGTTCCGGCTGATCATCGCCGCATACCGATCCGCCAAAGAACGGACAAAACTGTAATATTCATACCCTGCGTCATCCACGATCAGAATCGAGCTGAGCTTCTGAATGAGCGAATCATCCACCGCCTCATCCACCGCCTCATCCTCCGTGACCGGCACCGTGGTCTGCACGCTCGGTCCGGTCGGCGCCGCCGTAACAGCCGTGACATCCTTCGCATCGGGGATTTCATCCGCAGGAGGCTCCGGCAATTCGTTCACCGTATCTCCGATTCCGTAGAAGGACTTGATCTTGCTGTCGGCATTCATAAACATTTCACGCCACGGAAAAGTATCGGCATACCAGGTACTGATGCCGTCAAAATAGCTGCCGTCCGCCAAAGCGGAAAACGAAAGCTTCGGGAACTTTGTCAGCTCCCGCTTTTCCGCTTCCGAATACTTCGGCCGCAAAGGCAGCAGGAGAGCGACCGCTGCGCCGAGAAACAGCAGGACGAAAAAGCAGATAATGACTGCCTTGCGATTTGTCTTTTTCTTTCGCACATTACGGGTATGCGGCCCCGGCGTGTAACGCTGAATATCTTTACTCATATTGACACCTGAAACGACACGGTGAACCGGATCGTTTTCCTTTCTGTTCGTTTGTCAGAATTGAAAATAGAGGAACGGATTGTAGCTGTTGCCGACCAGAGATGCTGTAGAGAGCAACAGCATCACGCACGGGTAAGCACACTGCAGTACCGTTGCCGCCATGCGCCCGATATTCCCTTTGCCCGAGAGCGCATAGACGCAGGCTTTGATGAATTTTGCAACCGGCGTGCAGGCAATGGCAGCCGCCAGAAGCAGAAAAATATGACTCTTGAAAATCAAGCCGGTTTCGTAGCTGGTAAAGGGATTGGAATTTGCACAAAACATTCCCTTAAGCACCGCACCGACCAGCGGCATACGGTCAAACTTGAACAGTATCCAGCCGAAGAATACGACCGCCATCGTAAACACCCGTGACAGAATCGGACGGGAGGAAATACGCTTCTTGAGGAAAAACTTTTCCAAAACCAAAAACACAAAGTAGTATAAGCCCCACAACACAAAATTCCAGCTTGCACCGTGCCACAGACCGGTCAGTGCCCACACGACAAACAGATTCAACACAGTGCGCACCTTGCCTTTGCGGTTGCCGCCCAGAGGAATATAGACATAATCCCGGAAGAACGAACCGAGAGAAATGTGCCAGCGACGCCAGAACTCGGTCACGGAACGGGACATATAGGGGTAATCAAAGTTTTCCCGGTAATGGAAGCCGGTCATCAGACCCATGCCGATCGCCATATCGGAATAAGCGGAAAAATCGAGGTAGATCTGCAATGTGTAAAAAATCATGCCGAGCCACAGTGCCATCGCCGGACGGGAGGAAAGAATCTGAAGATTCTGTGTGAGCTGCGCTAAATCCCCTGCCGCAGCATCCGAAAGCAGCAGCTGATCTGCCAAAGCACCGCAGCTGTTGGCAAGCAGCGCTTTTTTGCCCAGACCGACCGCAAAACGGTTAACACCGTCTGCCATGCCGGTTATCGTGACACGGCGGGAGGTAATCTCGGACGCAATGTCCT
>JAZUJI010000194.1:0-21290 GCA_045642685.1 Acutalibacteraceae bacterium
CGGGTACCCGAAGAAGTGGCGGCAGCCGGCTGCGATCGCCGCTTCTGCCAAGGCTTCGTTGCCCTTCATCAATACTTTTTCTGCCATTTTTTCACTCCCAATCTTTATCTTTCAACCGTAATTGCAACATCGGGGCACATGGTTGCGCAGGAGGCACAGCCCGTGCATTTTTCGGGTTCGACACATTGTGCCGGGTGGTAACCCTTTGCGTTGATTTTGTCTTTTGCCAGGGCGATGATTTTTTTCGGGCAGGCGTTGACACACATTTCACAGCCCTTGCAGACATTTTCATCAATCGTGATTTTTCCCATAAATTTCCCTTCTTTCTATGTGATGCGCCGGGAAGCTCATCAGGCTTCCCACGGTGTTTTGACAAACGGTTCTATCGGGTACAGGTTCGGAATTTCGCCGAGCAGCGGCACCAGAGAAGCCGGAGCGGTGGTGTAACGAACCGGCAGCCCCGTGATGCGGCTGACCTGCTGCGCATAGGGCAGTGAATCCAGCACGGTTTTCGGTTCGGTGAGCTGCTTGAGGTGGGTGTTGTTGACCAAAGCAGTGACTTTCAGCCGGCTTGCCTGTTCAATGTCCCGCACCATCTCAGCGGCCTGCATCGGGTCAGCGGTCAGGCTGCGCCGGGCGTTAATAACGCAGAGCATTTCGTAGCCACGCTGCTCGATTGAACGGTTGAAGCGACCCAGAGCCGTAGCACCGGCATCATCACCGCCGACATCAAGAATAACCTCACCTTCACGCTCGAAAGCACCGTAAATCTGCGGGGACAGCCCGGGCAAGTCGAGGTTGGTGTTGGCATAGGGCGGCGAGATGACCGTGATCCCGTTTGACTCAAGCATGGCACGGTGGTCTTCGGTGCGAAAGTACGGGTTGACAATATCCAGATCCACAATGGTAACCGCTTTGCCTCCGGCGGCAAGGCGGCACGCCAGATTCAGTGCAAAGGTCGTTTTTCCGCTGCCGTAGTGACCGGTAATGACGGTCAATCGTTCCATACTGCTCCTCCTGTTCCATGCGTTGTATAAATAATACCGCTTTCTGGCGGCTTCGTCAACTGTTAAATCTTCTGAAAAACGCCTTGACAAAGTTAACATTCTCATATAAAATAGTAAAAATAATATTATGATATATTGGAGGAGTGTTTTTTCCTCCTGAATATTCTTTCAATGAATGAGGTGCTGTTATATGAAATCCGGAATCAAGGATATTGCTGAAAGAATCTGTGCGCTGCGTGAGATCATGGGCTTTTCCCCCGAGGAAATGGCACAGGCAACGAAAACGACCATCGAAGAATACATGAGAATGGAAAAAGGGGAAAGTGACTTTTCTTTTATTTTTCTGCTCTTGTGTGCCCAGAAGTTAGAGGTGGAGCTGGTGGCTTTGCTCACCGGTGAAAATCCGCATCTGGCTCGCTGCGCCTACACCAAGGCAGGTACGGGTCTGCCGCACAAAAGGGGTGCGGAAAATCTGAACTATTTCCATCTGGCGGCGAATCTGCGGGACAAAATGGCAGAGCCGTTTTTGGTGGAAGCTCCGTATTCCGACGAGGCACAGGGAATGCCCATTCATTTATCCACACATCCGGGGCAGGAGTTCGACTATGTGCTCAAGGGTTCTCTGCTTTTCACCCATGAGGGACACACCCGTGTGGTGCATGAGGGAGACTCGATCATGTACGATTCCGGTATGCCCCACGGCATGATCGCCACAGGCGGCGAGGATTGCCTGTTTTTGGCGGTCATCATTTCAAAGGAAATCAAAGACGAGGCATAAGGAAAGGACAGCGAAACAAACCATGAGAAATATCCATTTGCGTTACATTACCGAAACATACGATTCTGACGGGATCATTCAGAAAATCGACATGACCAGTCCGGAGTATTTCAACTTCGGCTACGACATTGTGGATGATATTGCCGTCAACGACCCGAACCGCCGTGCCCTGGTCTGGTGCAACGATGCCGGTGAGGAGAAAACCTTCACCTTTGCCGATATAAAATATTATTCCGACAAAACAGCCAATTTTCTGCGTGCCAACGGCATCGGAAAGGGTGACATGGTGCTGGTCGTGCTCAAACGTCACTATCAGTTCTGGTTCACCGCCGTTGCGCTGAACAAGCTCGGTGCCGTGATGATCCCGGCTACTTTTATGGTGAAAAAGCACGATGTTGAATACCGTATCAATGTCAGCGGCGCAAAGGCCGCCATTGTCACGGCGGACGGCGATGTAGCCGATCAGTTCGATGCCTGCGAGGCAAACTGCCCGACGCTCAAAACCAAAATAATCGTTAACGGTCAGCGGGACGGCTGGCTGGATTTCAACGCCGAAATGGAAAAGGCCTCCGACGAGCTGGAGCGTGTTTACACCAAAAGCTCCGACCCGATGCTCAGTTATTTTTCTTCCGGAACTTCCGGTTACCCGAAGATGATCATGCACGCCTGCGACTATCCCATCGGTCACATTCAGACTGCCAAGCACTGGCAGTGCGTTGTTCCGGACGGACTTCACCTGACCATTGCGGATTCCGGCTGGGCCAAGTGCGCCTGGGGCAAGCTGTTCGGTCAATGGATGATGGAGGCAGGCTTGTTTGTCTATGATTTTGATAAATTTGATCCCGGCAAAATTCTGCCGAAAATCGAAAAATACAAGATAACGACGCTATGCTGCCCGCCGACGATGTTCCGATTTTTCCTCAATCACGGCATTGAACCGTATGATTTGTCGAGTTTGACACATACCAATATTGCGGGGGAAGCACTCAGCCCCGATGTGTATAACACCTGGTATCAGGCAACGGGTCTGAAGCTTTATGAGGGCTTCGGTCAGTCTGAATCCACACCGCTTATCTGCAATGTCCGGGGTATGGAGCCGAAGCCCGGTTCCATGGGCAAACCGTCGCCTCAGTATACGGTGGATCTTGTGGATGCAGACGGTGCTTCCTGCGAAGCAGGATTTACCGGCGAAATCGTGGTGAAATATGACCCCGAAAACCGTCCGCAGGGCTTGCTGACCTGCTATTACGGCGATGAGGAAAAAACCAGGGAGGCAATTCATGACGGCTGGTATCACACCGGCGATACCGCCTGGCGGGATGAGGACGGCTATTACTGGTATGTCGGACGCAATGACGATATGATCAAGTCCTCCGGTTACCGTATCGGCCCGTTTGAGATCGAAAGCGTTTTGCTGGAGCATCCGAGCGTGCTGGAATGTGCGGTCACCTCCGTGCCCGACCCGGTGCGCGGACAGGCCGTCAAGGCAACGATCGTGCTGCGCAGCGGCTATGTCGGCAACGAGGCGCTGACCAAAGAGCTGCAGACCTTTGTGAAAAGAGAAACGGCACCGTATAAATACCCGAGAGTGATCGAATATGTGGATTCTTTGCCGAAGACCTCAAGCGGAAAGATACGCCGTGTGGAAATTCGGGCAAACGATATGAAGAAGTGGAGAGAGAACCAATGAAGACGGTAGAACTGTGGCACAAAACCATCGGCGCACAGTTGGACGAGCTGGCAAAAACCTACCCGGACAATGAAGCTGTCGTTTACAATGACATGGATTATAAACGCACCTGGAAGGAATTTAACGACGAGTGCAACACCGTTGCCCGCGGTTTAATGGATCTGGGCGTCGGCAAGGGGGATCATGTTGCGATCTGGGCAACGAATATTCCCGAATGGCTGCTGACTTTTTACGCAACCGTCAAAATCGGTGCGGTGCTTGTTACGGTGAATACGGCATACCGTGTGTTTGAGCTGGAGTATCTGCTGCGCCAGTCCGACACAAAGGTGCTGGTCATGGGCGAGGGCTACCGCTCAACGAAATATGCCGATATTATTAACGAGCTTTGCCCGACTTTGCCGGGACAGAACCCCGAAAAGCTGATGCTGCCGATGCTGCCGTGCCTGAAAAACATTATTTGCACGCAGCCCGATACACCGGCGGGAATGCTCAATTTTTCCGAGCTGTATCAGCGTGCGGAAAATACGCCGCTTGAAGTGTTTCAGGCACTGAGCGACAGCCTGGATGCCGATGAGGTCGCCAATATGCAGTATACCTCCGGCACAACAGGCTTCCCCAAGGGTGTCATGCTCACCCATAAAGGCATTTTGAATAACGGCCGTTTCATCGGCGATAACATGAAATTTACCGAAAAGGATCGCCTTTGCATCACGGTTCCTCTGTTCCATTGCTTCGGTATGGTGCTTGCCATGATGGCGTGTATCACGCACGCATCGACTATGGTGCCGGTGGATTTCTTCCAGGCGGAAAAGGTCATGCGCACGCTCGACAATCAGCGCTGCACCGCTTTTCACGGTGTTCCGACGATGTATATCGCCATGTTGGAGCATCCGAATTTTTCACAGTATCATTTCTGCCTGCGTACCGGTATCATGGCAGGCTCTCCCTGCCCGATCAAGACGATGCAGGATGTGATTGACAAGATGGGCATGAAGGATATCACCATTGTGTTCGGTCAGACGGAGGCTTCCCCGGGGTGCACCATGTCCTCGGCGGATGATACGATCGAGCGCAAGGTCGGCACGGTGGGTCGTGATCTGCCGGGCTGTGAAAATAAGATCGTCGATCTGGAAACGGGTGAAACGCTCGGGCCGAACCAAAAAGGTGAATTTTGTTCCCGTGGTTATCACATCATGAGGGGATATTATAAAATGCCCGAAGCGACCCGGCAGGCGATCGATGCAGACGGCTGGCTTCACACGGGCGATATCGCCATGATGGATGAGCAGGGGTATTACAAGATCACAGGCCGCACAAAGGATATGATCATCCGCGGCGGTGAAAACATTTATCCGAAAGAAATCGAAGATTTTCTGTATCATCTGCCCGAGGTGAGCGATGTGCAGGTGGTCGGTATCCCCAGCAAAAAATACGGCGAAGAGATCATGGCGTTCATCATTCTCAAAGAGAATTGCACACTTACCGAAGAACAGGTGAAGGAGGCGGTCATGAAAAACATGGCTCGCCACAAAACGCCGTCCCATGTTGCGTTTGTCGATGAATTCCCCATGACCGCAAGCGGAAAAATCCAAAAATTCAAGCTGCGTGAGCTTGCTGTTAAGATTTATCACCTGGAAGATGCCGCAGGCATTGAAACGGCATAACCAAGGAGGAAATGCGAAATGAAACTGTCTTTTACCACGGCGGGCTGCCCCGGCTGGAGCTGGAATGAAATTTTTGCCATAACGAAGGATATTGAGTTTGACGGTGTGGAGATCCGCGGCGTCGGTGATGAAATGTATGCGCCGTCCGTCGATGTGTTTGGTGCCGGGCAGCTTGAAAAAACCAAAGAACAGCTTGCCAAAGCGCACCTGACCATTCCGGTGCTGGATTCCACCTGTGCCCTTGCTATGCAGAGCGTCAGCGAAGCTGCCATGATCGAAGCCAGGGCTTATATTGACCTCGCAGTCAAACTCGGTACCCCTTATGTGCGTGTAATGCCCACCGAAAAAGCGCACCCGACCCAAGCGGATTTGGAGCTTTGCAGAAAGCAGTACGAAGCTGTTTGCAAATACGGTGCAGACAAGGGTGTTACGCCGCTGATGGAAACAAACGGCGTGCTGGCGGATTCCGCCCGGATGCGCACCTTTATGGATGGCGTTGCAAGCGACAATAAGGGCGTTCTGTGGGATGTTCACCACCCGTACCGCTTTTTCGGGGAAGAGCCGGCTGCGACCGTTGCCAACCTCGGAACGCTGATCAAGCACACCCATGTAAAGGATTCGCTGGAAATCAACGGTGAGATCAAATATAAGATGATGGGTTACGGTGATGTGCCCGTGATGCAGGCAATGGACGAGTTGAAAAAAATCGGCTATGACGGCTTTGTGTCGCTGGAATGGCTCAAGCGCTGGAACCCCGATTTGCAGGAGCCGGGCATCGTGTTTGCCCATTACAAGAGCTATATGGATTTTATTCTTTCTCAAAATATCAATGCGTAAAGTATCGGAGCGGCGGTTCGGTTCGGCTGCCGCTCTTTTTTCAAAAAAATCCGACTTTTTCAAAAAAACGCTTGACTTTTGTATATGCAGTGCGTATAATACTCTTTGCAATCGCATTGAGGAATAGTGTAACGGTAGCACGACAGACTCTGACTCTGTTTGTTGGGGTTCGAATCCCTATTCCTCAGCCAAAAATCGACAAGTTTCAACAGAAGCTTGTCGATTTTTTATGTACGCTTAACCGGGCGCACATAAAAAACGCCTTTTTGTCTGCCAAAGCAAAAGGCGTTTTTTCTTGCTCTTTAGAGCAAAACAAGGCAAAATGGACTTCAAATATCGTCAATATTTATCAGAATAATCCGTTTCCTCTGCCGCCCATTTTTCAAACGGATCATCCGGATCATATTCTTGCAGTTCTCGGTTTAATTCTTCCATAGAATGATACGGACAGTCAGTTTCGTAATCATCCCATCCCTCGGTATGCCATATACTATCAAAAGCATCCTCAATATATTGCCCATCTAACAGATATCCGACATATTCCTCAAAAGCATCATCGCCGTATTCGTCCGTTGCGTTTTCCAAATAATGCAACATTTTTTGTATAATAAAAAAGAAATGGCAAATTGCCAAAATCTGTGTTATAATAAAACTGATATATAAAAAGCAACAAGGGGGCTAACCAGTACGCCGCTAATTTTTCAATGATGTGTTCGTTTGTGAGAAAGGCATAAAGTCAGCAGAAGATTTTCAATAGTGGCAATACGACAAAATCTGTCCTAACACAATTGATTTCTATTGATATAATTTTATTATTGCATCAGGAAAGGAGAGGCAACGATGGCAAAAGACGAAAAAGGATTTTTTGATTGGCTGGTTGAAGATATTTGCAACACGATTGAAATCAAGGGTGCGATAGAAGCCACCCGTGACGAAAACGGCAAAGTGGATAAATGGGCAGCTACCGGACTTGCAATGGGACTCGGTCATACATCGGGTGATGAAATGGCAACGCTTGCCGGATTTCTCGGTGCAGAAGGTGCCTTTGACGATGACACGGTTGACATAGACGATGATATTTACATACCGCCGATACCGGAAAGCGAACCGGTACGGGAATCGGCATGGGACGAAGAAACCAAAGCCATTTACAAAGATATGTTTTCCGTTTTGGATGACCTTGAAAAAATAGTATCCGAAGATAACGATTCTTCGGAAGAAACGACAACGGAAAATGACAATGTTTCCGAAACAGATGATGAGGAAGAAGAATTTGAAGATACCTTTATCGGAGCGAACCTTGTCTATGCCGATGATATGAAGCTGCTCAGCGAAGCCGGATATGATGAATTTGATTTGGATCTGATGGAACCGTCAGAACTGAAAGAGGCAATGGAGGATGCCGGAGTGGATACATTCTTATATGATTTTGACTGATTGAGCAGGTGCGCCTTTTCGGTAGTTTTAGACATAAAAACTTCGCTGCGGCGGTGCTTTTTTAAGTTTGCTCTGGGGGCTTCATCAGCCACACACAGGGAATAAGCAGGAGCGGCGAGCGGAATCAGGGAGGCAGACGGCGTGGAAAAAGTACAGCTGAAAGAATTAAAAATGAGCTCCCGGGCTGAGGTGCTGCAATTCCTCAAAAAACTGTGGAAAGAAGAACCGGCTCAATGCCCAATATGCGGAAACCGCCTGGAGCTGCTGCACAAGGGCGCAAAAAAAGACAACTGCGACTGGCAGTGCAGGGCGTGTGATAAAACCTATAAGACGCTTCATTTACTTGACGAATTGAATGAGCAGATGCCGGTTTAGAGATAAACCAAAATTCGGCGCAAGCATCGGCTTTTTACCTTTGCGCACGAGCCGCCGGTGCGAGATAAATCCGAAATTTGGCAGAATCATCCGTTTAGCGGAGGTGAAATGGTATGGTCGTGATCATAACGGGCGCAACACATGTCGGAAAAACAAAATTGGCACAGATGATGATGGAGAGATACCGTTATCCGTATATATCCGAAGACCATATAAAGATGGGGTTAATAAGAAGCGGATACACCGATCTGACGCCGGAAGATGATGACAAAATGGTAGGATATTTATGGCCTGTTATTCGGGAAATGATCAAAACCGCTATAGAAAACAACCAGAATATGATCGTGGAAGGCTGTTATGTGCCGTTTGATTGGAAGAACGATTTCAGCGACGATTATTCTTGTAAAATCCGATTTATTTGTTTGTGCTTAAGTGACCGTTATATTGATGCAAATTATGACGATATAAAACAGTACGCTTCCTGTATCGAAATGCGTTTAGATGATGAATACTGTACGGCAGATTTATTAAAGCGTGAAAACAAATACTATTTGGATGGATGCAGAAGCCATAATTTAGAGGCGGTATTGATTGAAAACAGTTATACCGAAGCGATAAAAAGGGTATTGGAACAAAACGATAAATATTGTTTATAGAATATGAAAAGCGGCGGTTGCCGCAAAGCCCGGCAGTAACATCGGGTCGTGCTTATCCTGCTGTCCCCTATCCCGCTAACCAAGCGTCTGACGATTTTTTCAAAATAATTGCGGAGGCGATAAAATGAATGAACCAATGGAATTTTTGCCGCATCTTCTTTCTTTTCAAAACGGTGAAGCGGTAAAAACACAGGCCGATTGGGCAAAACGCAGAATCGAGCTTCTGCGGATCCTGTCCGAGCAGGAATACGGCGTCACACCGGGCGTATGCGGAGAAACAAGTGCGGCGGTGAAAAAAAGAATTGAAAAATGCGCCTCCGGACACGGTATTCTGGAACAAATTGAAATTACTTTTCCCACTCCGAAAGGCAGCTTTTCGTTCCCGGTCTGGTATTTTCACCCGAATGACGAAAAAAAGCACATCACCTTTGTCTGCCCGGGCTTCAACGATGAGCCGTACAACAAATATCTGCCTGCCGAAGAAATCATCGACTGCGGATTCGGGGTCGTGACCTTTCAATATGAGGATGTTACCTCGGATGACGGCGATTTCGGCAGCGGTCTGGCTGCGCATTTTGAACGCAGAAATGACGGTACGGACTGGGGTAAAATCGGGATGTGGGCGTTTGCCTGCAGCCGGGTCGCCGATTATCTGCTGACCCGAACGGAGGTGTCGGTTTTCGGGGTGATCGGTCATTCCCGTTTGGGCAAAACGGCGTTGTGGTGCGCTGCGCAGGATGAGCGCTTTGCATTTGCCTGTTCCAACGATTCGGGCTGTTCGGGTGCTTCGTATGAGCGTGCGAAGCATGAGGGTGCGGAAACTGTGCGGGATATTACTGACCCGGATCGTTTTTGGTACTGGTTTTGCGAAAACTACCGGCAATACGCCGACCGAGCCGAGCAGATGCCGTTTGACCAGCATTTTCTGCTTGCTTTGCTCGCACCGAGACTTTTGTGTGTCGGCTCCGCTTCAAAGGATGCCTGGGCAGATCCCTACACCGAACAGCTCGCCTGCATGGGTGCAGCGCCTGCATGGGTGCTGACGGGGAAGCACGGCTATATCGGCAAAGCACAACCGGCGCAGGCGGGAGATGTGTTTAACGAGGGTGAAATTCATTATCACCTGCGGGACGGTATCCATTTCCTCGGTCGGGGCGATTGGAACGAATATATGCGCTTTTTGAAAATGAAATTTGCGCCATAAAAACCGTCTGCGTCAACGGATGATGAACGCAGAACGCAAAAAGCGAGCCGTGTCGGAACTGACACGGCTCGCTGCGGTTTCGGGATTATTCGTCGTCTGCGGCAAGCTTGGCTTCTTCGATGACCTTCTTCTGAACATCCATCGGAGCATCCTCATAGCGGGCAAATTCCAGGTCGAAATAGCCGCGGCCTGCGGTGACCGAACGCAGAATGGTGGTGAAGTTGCCCATTTCCGCCATCGGAACTTCGGCAACCAGCTCCTGCATCTTCGGCTCGTCTGCCGGCCCCATACCCAACACACGGCCACGACGCTTGGTGATGTCGCTCATGATGTCGCCGAGGTTATCATCGGGCATATAGGCTTTCAGTGTGCCGATCGGCTCAAGAATTGTCGGGGACGCTTCGGGGATAGCCGCCTTGAATGCAAGGCTTGCAGCGGTTTTGAACGCCATTTCCGAGGAGTCAACCGGGTGATAGGATCCGTCATGCAAAGCGGCTTTGATGCCGACCATCGGGTAACCGGCGATCAAACCCTTGGCAATGCAGTCACGCAAGCCCTTTTCAACGGCGGGGAAGAAGTTTTTCGGTACGGCACCGCCGACCACTTCATCGGAAGTAAAGACAAAATCTTCTTCACCGGCATACGGCTCAAAGCGGATCCAGACATCACCGAACTGGCCGTGACCGCCGGACTGCTTCTTGTGGCGACCCTGCTTATCGACCGTTTTACGAATGGTTTCACGGTAGGCGACCTTGGGAACGGTCAGGTCGATCTCAACGCCGAATTTGGTTTTGAGCTTGGATTTGATAACATCCAGATGCTGCTCACCCAAACCGCTGATAACCTGCTCACGGGTTTCTTTATCGGTATAGAAACGAATCGTCGGGTCTTCTTCCATCAAACGGAGCAGACCGGAAGCAACTTTTTCTTCCTCACCCTTTTTACGCACACCGACTGCCATGGAAAGGCAGGGCTTCGGGGAATCAACGGGAGCAAGCTCAAAATCGGTCTTGGGGGCACGGAGCGTGTCACCGGTCTTGGTGGCGGCGAGCTTGGTGACAACACCGATATCACCGGCGGGGATGCAAGCGGTATCCTCCTGCTTGTTGCCTTTAACAAAAACCAGCTTACCCATACGCTCCGGTTCTTCGGTGCGGGAGTTGATCGCCTGAACATCGGGTGTGATCTTGCCGGAAACGACTTTGAAGAAAGACATCTTGCCGACAAACGGGTCAGCAACGGTCTTGAAGCAGATAGCGGCAAGCGGTCCGTTTTCATCACATTTAATATCGCCCTCGCCGGCATAGGCTGCGGCATCGGGTGCATAGGCTGCCAGTGCGTCAAGCAGCATATCGACTGCATCGGTGGTGTAGCCGGAGCAGCCGAAAACGGGGTCAATGGAACCGGAGGTGATACCGGCTTTCAATCCCGTAACGATTTCATCCTGCGTAAATTCTTCGCCCTCGAAGAACTTTTCCATCAGGTCATCATCGGCGGAAGCAACGGATTCTTTGAAAAATTCACGCATTTCCTCAAGAGCGGGATCATCGGGCATTGCAACCTCGGAGGGCTTGCCGTTGGTGTAGGCGAAGGCCTTGCCGGTGGCAAAGTTTACATAGCAATCGACCTTATCGCCTGCCATGTGAGGAACGATGACCGGGCAGATGCTTGTGCCGATGGATTCCTTCAGAGCCTTGAGGGTAACATAATAGTTTGCGTTTTCCGCATCGACCTTGGTGATGGCGAACATCTTGGAAATGCCGCGCTTCTTGGCGGCTTTATAGGCTTTTTCGGCACCGACGGCGAAATTCTCCGTGCCGGCTGCCAGAACGATCAGGGTCGTTTCCGCTGCACGGATACCTTCGGCAACACCGCCGGCGAAGTCGAACATACCGGGAGTGTCCAGCAAATTGATTTTGCAGTTTTTCCATTCGATCGGAGCTATTGCCGTGGAAACGGAAGCGACTCTTCTCTTTTCTTCGGCATCAAAGTCGAGAACGGTGTTTCCGTCCGCAACACGACCCAAACGGTCGGTCGCTTTTGCAACATACAGCATAGCCTCGGCGAGGGTCGTTTTACCTCTGCCGCCGTGACCGGCAAGCGCAATGTTGCGGATATCCTTTGCATTATATTGTTTCATAATATCAATTCCTCCTTGGTTTTTATCCGAACCTGGAAAATTAGTTTTATGACGAATATGCTTTGCCAGCATATGCCGTATTATTTGCAGTATAGCACAGCCATTAAATAATTTCAACTATTTTTTTTTGATATTGGGGTAAATTTTAGCTATTTTGCATGAGAATGAAATTTCGGCTGAAACAAAAAATTCGTTTGTATTTTCCCGGTCATAATGGTATAATGATATGTATTATAATAGGGAAATTTTACAGAAAAGAGCGAATAAAATGGGAAAAACACTGGTTCTCGCAGAAAAACCGTCCGTCGCACGGGATTTAGCCCGTGTACTGGGCTGTAAAAGGAACGGAAACGGCTGCCTGATCGGCGATAAATATATTGTTACCTGGGCACTGGGGCATTTGGTGACGCTGGCAGACCCGGAGCTGTATGACGGAAAATATGCGACCTGGCAGCTTGAGGATCTGCCGATGCTGCCGCAAAAGATGCAGCTGGTCGTAATCAAACAGACCTCCAAGCAGTTTAAGGCAGTCAGCACCCTGCTGCACAGCCCCGAGGTGGACAGTCTTGTTATTGCAACGGATGCCGGGCGTGAAGGGGAATTGGTGGCACGCTGGATCATGCAGAAGGCCGGCTGGCGCAAGCCAACAAAACGCCTTTGGATCTCATCCCAGACCGACAAAGCCATTCGGGAGGGCTTCGCCGCCCTCAAGCCGGCAGTGCAGTATGATAACCTCTACCGTTCGGCGCAGGCAAGAGCGCAGGCGGACTGGCTTGTCGGCCTGAATGTGACAAGAGCCTTGACCTGCAAGCACAACGCACAGCTTTCCGCCGGCCGTGTGCAGACACCGACTTTGGCGCTGATCGTGAAACGGGAAGAAGAAATTGCAAAATTCGTGCCGAAAGACTACTTTACGGTCACGGCGCAGTTTGACGGCTTCAGCGGCTTGTACAAAAACAGCCGGAACCAGAGTGCTTTCAGCGAAAAGGCTCAGGCAGAACAGATCGCGGCGGCGGTAAAGGGCAAAAAAGCCGTGCTGACGCAGGTAAAAAAAGAATACCGCCATGTGGCACCGCCTGCCGCCTATGATTTGACGGAATTGCAGCGGGATGCCAACAAGAAATTCGCCTATTCCGCCAAGCAGACACTTTCCTATATGCAAAGCCTGTACGAAACGCATAAGCTTTTGACTTATCCGAGGACGGATTCCCGTTATATCACGAAGGATGTGGCGGCTACGCTGAGTGAAAGGCTGAAAAGCATTGCCGTCGGACCGTACAAAACGGCTGCCAATGAGCTGCTGCGCAAACGCCCGCTGAACACGAAATACATTGTGAACGATGCCAAGGTGACCGACCACCACGCAATTATTCCGACCGAGCAGTATGTGGATCTGTCCGCATTATCGCACGAGGAGCGGAATATCTATGATCTGGTGGTAAAACGCTTTCTGGCGGTGCTGTCCGATCCGTTTGAATACGAGGAAGTGAAGCTGACGGTCACGGTGGACGGCAGAAATTTTTATGCCAGGGGAAAAACCGTGAAAAACGCAGGCTGGAAAGCTCTTTACGGCATGACGGACGAAGACGAGGGCGAGGAAGAACGCAGCCAGAATCTGCCGGTACTCCGGCAGGGAATGACCGTTACGGTACAGAATACGGCGGTCAAAGCCGGCAAAACCAAGCCTCCGGCACGCTATACAGAGGCGACCCTGCTTACCGCCATGGAAAATCCGTCCGGTCAGGTCAGCGACAGCAGCCTGAAATCCGTGCTGGAAACAACGAGCGGACTCGGCACACCGGCAACCCGAGCGGATATTATCGAAAAGCTGTTTGATACATTTTATGTGGAGCGCCGGGGGAAAGAGCTGGTGCCGACCTCCAAGGGGAAACAGCTCATCGGGCTGGTTCCGGCGGATCTGAAATCGGCGGAGCTGACGGCAAAATGGGAACTGGAGCTGCAAAAAATCGCTAAGGGGCAGTCAAAAAGCGAAACATTTATTGAGGAAATGCGCCGCTATGCCTCCAAGCTGGTTTCGGGTGTTATTGCATCCGAAGCAGTTTATAAGCACGACAATATGACACAGGAAAAATGCCCCGAATGCGGAAAAAATCTGCTGGATGTGACCGGCAAAAACGGCCGGATGCTGGTTTGCTCCGACCGTGCGTGCGGCTATCGCAAGAGTGTGAGCCGCATTACGAATGCCCGCTGCCCCAACTGCCACAAAAAGCTGGAAATGCGGGGCGAAGGTGATAAAAAAGCCTTCTACTGCGTGTGCGGCTACCGGGAAAAGCTCAGTGAATTTGAAAAACGGAAAGAGAGCATGGGTGCCGGCAAGCGGGATGTGGCAAACTATATGCGCAGCCAGGCGAAAAGCGAGCCGAAGGGAAACAACGCTTTGGCGGAACAGCTTGCCAAATGGCTGGAAAACAGTAAGCAGTAACAGACAGGCGGTATCAGAATGAAAAAACGAATTACACGATTCACGGCGCTTTTGCTCACGGCGGTACTCTGTGCCGGTCTTTGCTCCTGCTCCAAAACCGAAAAGGATGCCACGGTGCGTTTTCCGCTGCCGGAGGAGCCGCAGGTGCTCGATCCGCAGATCGTGACCACTGACAGTGAAAACTGCGTGGTGGCAAACTGCTTTGAGGGCTTGATGAAAGCGGATGCCTCAGGCAAGATCGTTCCGGCGGCTGCTGAGCAGATTTCCGTGAGCAGCGACGGTCTGACCTATATTTTTACCATTAAAAAGGATGCCAAGTGGCACATCAACACCAACCATGAGGATCTGCTCGGGGAAGGCTACGAAACGGCGATCGATCTGAATGTTACATCAATGGATTTTGCCTTTGGGCTGCAGCACGCGTTAGATCCGAACACAAAGGCTCCCAATGCACAGATGCTTTATATGATCAAGAACGCAGCGGCGGTGAATCAGGGGAAAAAGCCCATGAAGGATCTCGGTGTGAAGGCACTGGATCGCTACCGTTTGCAGATCACGCTGGAATATCCGGGCAGCGGCTTTTTGCAGGCGTTGACCGAACCGGTCGCTATGCCGTGCAGCCGTGCCTTTTTTGAAGCGACCAAGGGCCGTTACGGGCTGAATGCGGCCTGTATGCTGTGCAATGGTCCGTTCTATCTGTCCCGCTGGTATGAGAATGATTCCATCGTTTTGCGCCGCAACCCGGATAACGGGCACTTTTCTGCAAAGGTTTATCAGGTGAATATGCCGTTTGCGCCGCAGGAGGATGTTCTGCTGAAAAACCTGGCGGACGGTGTTTATGTTTCCGCTCTTGTTCAGCCGGGTCAGGCAGAAGCACTTGAAAAGGACGGCGTTCGGGTAGATACCGTGCAAAACGGGCTGTTTGCTCTGTTTTTCAACTGTGCGGATGAAGTGACCAAAAGCACGACGCTGCGTCTTGCTCTGACGAAGGCACTGGATTTTTCCGCTTTTGGTTCGGCGCAGCAGGTGAAGGGTCTGATCCCGCCTTCATGCACGGTGAACGGTCACAGTTTTGCCGAGGTGTCACCGAGTATAGGGCGGTTGAGTTACGATGAACAAAAGGCACGGGAATACTATCGGAAGGTATGCGGAAAGGACGGCATTTCGCTGAGCGTTTTATGCCCGGCAGAATACGAAAATGCTGTGCGGACCGTCATGCAGAACTGGCAAAAGGTGTTCGGTATTTCTTTTTCCGTTCAGGTAGCTTCCCTGAGCGAGGAGGAGCTGAAAGCCCGCTTGGAAAGCGGCGATTATCAATGTATCCTCACATCCGTTGAAACCGATGCGCAAACGCCGCTCGGGTTTCTGAACGAATTCCAAAGCCGGAATTATTGCCGCTTTGCGCCGCAGAAATATAACACGCTGCTGGATGCCGTTCGCCGTGCTGCGAACGATAAGCAGGAAATCGAAGCTGCCACACGGGCACAGGCTTATCTGATCGAAAACGCTGTGGTCTGTCCGCTCAGCTACACGAATTGCTGCCGTGCCGTGGCGAAAAATGTGCAGGGGCTTATCTGCAACCATTCGGGAAAAACCGTGCTGCTGCACGATATGGAGATACGCAAATGACAAAAGCAAAAAAAGGGATGACTGCCGCAAGCTGGCTGCTTACGGTGCTGTGTATGGCGGCAATTTTTTTCTTTTCGCACCAATCGGCGGATGAATCCGCCGAAGTGAGCATTGAGATTTATTCGG
The DNA here is from genome assembly GCA_045642685.1 of Acutalibacteraceae bacterium. Classification (GTDB taxonomy): domain Bacteria; phylum Bacillota; class Clostridia; order Oscillospirales; family Acutalibacteraceae; genus UBA8612. The sequence continues at coordinate 15,987 of JAZUJI010000194.1, forward strand.
GCATTCTGGCATTGCTCGGTCAGGTGATCGAGCGGCTCGGGCACGAGGGCGTGCGCACCGCTGCACATTTCGTCGAATATTGTGCGCTCGGCTTTTTGATGAGCACATCGCTCACCTTTACCTTTTCAAAGCCGAAACCGTGGCTTGCGTGGGGCTTCGCCGCAGGCTATGCTGTGACCGATGAGATCCACCAGCTTTTTGTGCCGGGGCGAGCCTTTCAGGTGACGGACCTTGCGATCGACGCCGGCGGAGCACTGCTCGGCATCGGCATTTTCTGCCTGCTGGAATTGCTGGTGCGTAAAGCCCGTCAGAGCCGCCGCTGAACATAGCAGGCTTTATCCATTTTACAAGAACAGCGAGGAAACCTTTTTGAAAAAGAACGATCGGATCCAACTGGATATTACCGGCATGACCTCCGAGGGAAGCGGAGTCGGTCATGCGGAGGGCATGGCGGTTTTCGTGCCGATGACAGCCGTCGGTGACCGCATTTCGGCGCATATCCTGAAAACCAAAAAGACCTATGCTTATGCAAAAATCGACGAGATCCTTGCGCCGTCCCCCGACCGTGCGCCTGTGGATTGCACCGTGTTTTCGCAGTGCGGCGGCTGTGTTTACCGCCACCTTCGTTATGATGCGGAGCTGAACATGAAACAGCAGTATGTGGAAAGCTGCTTTCAGCGTATTGCCAAACAGCCGCTTCGGCTTTGCCCGATCGTCGGGTCAGAAAAAACCATCGGGTACCGCAACAAGGCGCAGCTGCCGGTGCGGGAGGAAAACGGAGAAATCAAAATCGGGTTCTTTTCCCGCCATACACACCGGGTGGTGGATTGCGACAACTGCCGGATCCAGCCTGAGGCATTTACCCGCATCGCACAGGCTTTTCGGGAATGGATCAAAGACTGCCGCATTTCGATTTATGACGAGGTTCACCACACAGGGCTGGTGCGGCATTTGTTTTTGCGGGCATCCGAAAATTGCAGAGAAATCATGCTGTGCGTGGTCATCAACGGTACCGAACTGCCGCACGCCGATGAACTGAGGGAACGCTGTGTTCCGCTCGGCGTGACAAGCCTGCTCATCAACATCAACCGGGAACGCACGAATGTCATTCTCGGCGGAACCTGCCGGACGCTTTACGGCAAGGGGTACATCACCGACACCCTTTGCGGAAAACAGTTTGATATTTCACCGCTTTCGTTTTATCAGGTCAACCGGGAACAGGCGCAGCGGCTTTACGCCAAAGCGGCGGAGTATGCCGGGTGTGACGAAAACACGGTGCTGCTGGATATGTACTGCGGAGTCGGCACGATCGGGTTAAGTATGGCTGACCGTGTCAAGCCGCTCATCGGTGTGGAAATCGTTCCGCAGGCGGTGGAGGATGCAAAACGAAACGCCGAAAAGAACGGTATCACCAACGCCCGCTTTTTGTGCGGTGATGCGGCGCAGGCGGCACGGCAGCTGGAGCAGGAAAAAATTCGTCCGAATGTGGTGGTGCTTGATCCGCCACGCAAGGGTTGTGAAGAATCTCTCATTCAAACGGTAGTCGGCATGAACCCCGACCGCATTGTCTATGTGTCCTGTGACCCGGCGACACTCGCACGGGATTATGCCCGTTTTGTCGAGCTTGGCTATACCTGCCCCGAACAAAACGGCTGCCACTGCGCATCCCCGTTTGACCTGTTCCCCGGCACACAGCACGTTGAGACGGTAGTATTGATGTCAAGGGAAGCCGAATAAAAGCCTGAAAGCTTTTGAAAGATAAACGGTTCCTTTGCTGAAGAGGAGAGAAAATGGAAACACAACGGTTGAAAATCCATATTGCAAACCAAATCGAGATGGAAGATTTCATTAACAGGCAGAAAAACACAGTGTTGAAAGCTGCCTATGCGGAAATGCTTGACGGTTGTCTTGCACATCCCGAACAGTGGGAATGGTATGCAATTTGGATGATTGAATTAAAAAATGGCACGCATATAGGGGAATTGTGCTTTAAGGGGCTCGACGGCTCCGGTTCGGCGGAGATAGGCTACGGCATATCCGATGAATATCAGGGGAACGGATATGCATCCGAAGCAGTCGGAGCCGCTGTGGATTGGGCGTTGAAGCAGCCGGGTGTTGAAAGCATCACGGCGGAAACGGAAGCCGATAATGCGGCATCCGTCAGAGTGCTTGAAAAATGCGGATTCGTAAGAACCGGAATAACAGGCGAAGAAGGCCCGCTGTTCAAAAAAACAAATTGAACTTCACGGTTTATTGAAATTTGGCATGACAGTAAAACAACGACCCGGCGGCGCATCGGGATGCCGCAGCCGAAAGGAAAATATATAATGACATTTGAAATTTGTCTGCAAAATCATCTGGAAACACACCCGCTGCTGCTCAGTCAGGATATCATCAAATTTTGTTATCAGGCTGCCTGCGGAGCTGAGCATATCCTCCGGGATATCGACCGGGCAAGAACCTGCTTTTTCAGCGAATATGAAGCCGTGCAAGCCGGGGAAGCCCCACTGCTTGAACCGCTGAACGACTGTTACGGCAGGGTGAATCTTGCCCCCTGGAAGTATTACGGGCTTGAGCCGGAGGAGCTGTTTGAGCTGTTCGCCGGTTCGGCAGGGAAAGGGTGCAGCCGGGCAAAAGATGTCCCCGGTCATCTGGATATCGCCGGTGCCGTATTGACCCGTGAGGAAAACCGGACAGCTGCTCCGGATTGGGAGGAAGCGGTGACCCGGTATTTACAAGCCGGTATCCGGCCGGTTCACCACAGCGCACGCTACCGGCAGCAGTATCACCCTGCCTACCGGGTCGTGAGCCTTTCTCTGTTTGAACAAAAAATCCGGAGCTTTCAGAAAGAAAGCCCCGGTTCCACGGTTCCGCCGCTGCTGTAAGAACACCGGCAGAGGATATCGGAAAAGAAAGAGTGAGGAAAAGAAATGTCACCGAAAAGTAAAATTTACCCGGTGGTACTCAGCGCTGTATTTCTGGCGCTGGCTCTTGTGCTGCCGGTCATTACCGGGCAGATACCGCAAATCGGCGGTGCGCTGCTGCCGATGCATCTGCCGGTTCTGCTTTGCGGCTTTTTCTGCGGGCCGCCGTATGCCCTTGCAGTGGGCTTCGCAGCCCCTTTGCTGCGGTTCCTTTTGTTCGGTATGCCTCCGCTCATGCCGAGCGGCATTGCGATGTGCTTGGAGCTGGCAGCTTACGGGTTTTTCTCCGGTCTGCTCTATAAAATTTTGCCGAAAAAGAAGCCCTGCATTTATGCGGCACTTCTCGGTGCCATGGCAGCCGGCAGAGTCATCTGGGGTATTGCAAGGGTCTTGCTGTACCGGCTCGGCCGATCGGAATTCGGGTGGGCAGCGTTCCTGTCCGGTGCTTTTCTCAACGCCATACCCGGAATCCTTGTGCAGCTTGTTCTGGTTCCCGTTTTGGTTATGACGCTCGAAAAATACACCTGCAAAAAGCAGTAGCCTGCTTCCCCTTCACCAAAGGTAAAGCCTTACCGGTTCAAATTCATTCGGTATTCGGCGACCTTTGTTCGTTCGGCATCTCCTCCGTTATCCGCAAACAGCGTTTTTTCAAAGGAAAAGCCGTTTCGATCCATGCAAATTTCCAGGATGCACAGATAGATCCCGATATCGATACGGTTAAAGTAAGGAACCGCCGAAGCCGGCATGATGCCTCTTTTCCCCGGTTTTTTGTACCGGAAAACGGTCAGTATGCCGTCTTTGTTTTCAACATACCAGGGCTGTGTGTTGCAGGCACTCGGCGCAAAGCGTGCAATGTTTGCGATCCCGGGGTCGTCGCCCGACCAAATTTCGTCAAGCGGTTTGCGCTTTGCCTTGAATAAATCTTTACGGTATTTCGATTGGTCGTTCACCTTGCGAACGGCGAACATGATCACATAATCCAGCCCCATAAAGGTCGGCTCATCCGGCTTGCCGATGCCGAACCACAGGCTGCCGATATTATGCTGCACCAGCCATAAATCCAGTTGTTCCCCGATGTATCCGGCGTTCATCAGATAGTTTTCTTTCTTTTCGCTGTAAAGCAGGATGCAGTATTCCGCATCCCGCTTCAAATTGACCTTGTCTGCCGAAACGATTCTTACGGCGGTCTTGATTTCGGGATACAGACGGTTGAATGTTTCAAACACCTGTTTGATCTCGTCCAGCTCATCCTGCGTCAGCCGGTCATGCCCGACATTCTGAAACAGATGAAAGGATTTTCTTTTGAAAATCATCTCGTAATACTCACCCATTGGCTTCATGATTTTTTTCCTCCCTGTGCAGTTTATTTCAGCAGATTTTTGTGAACTTTTCTGCTTTGCTTTTTCTTCATTTTCTGCCAGTTATAAAAGCCGTATAAATCATTGACCAAAAACATGACAAAGCAGGCGATCATCGGAAGACAGGATATGCTTTCAAATGCCGCCATTGCCCAGAGAATGATCAAAACCACATCGTTGGCAGCGTATCCGAGTGCATAGTAAGGGCTTCTGAAAAAGGTCAGATAAGAGGCAATAAAGCTGGTAGCCACCGAGATCGTACTGAATAATACATTCGCATTCCCGATAGCGGAAAGAATATAGTAAAAGGCGGCTGTAATGGCAGCTGTAAGAAAAACAAGGAGCACCCACAGCCGGGGCTTCAGTTTATTGACCTTTACTTCCTTTGTGCCCTCATAAGGATGGCGCAGCCAGGATATTACGGCGGCAGCGGCACTCGGTGCCGTCATACCCAGATAAGTGATCATTTCACCGTAATAACGAAAATGAAACGATATGATCCCGTAAAAAGCGGCAAACACAACCGTCAGTACCTGCCCGATAACATAACCCTTTGCCACAAATATCAAAGCGGTTACGCCGATCAGAGATGCTGCCATTGTCAGAATATCTTCGCCGCCGGAAAGAAAAAACGATAAAATGATCACGGCTGCGGAAGTGATCCATAAGCATAATTCAAAACGGGACAGCTCCCGGAAATTGTTTATTATTTTCATAAGCTACCTCAAAAAATAAAGCATCCGCCACACACATCTTCCATGATCTGACGATGTGTGTAACGAATGTTGACAACATTCATGCTTTCCGGCGGAAGCTGTTAATAAGGATAGCATAATCGTTACCGGATTTCAAGCATTTTATCGGTTATCAAAACCAAAAAGATGTATGTGTTACAATGATGTGAGACAGTAAGGAAAAAAAGAGAAGCGAATAGAGCGAACCTGTGTTAAGGTAGAGTTGCAAGACAAAACCGAAAGGCAGGTACTCTAATCGCTATGAATAAGATAACACAAGATATGCGG
>JAZUJI010000195.1:0-2638 GCA_045642685.1 Acutalibacteraceae bacterium
GAAAAGACGAAAAGATATATGTTCCGTTCACCATGCTAACCGGAATGCTTCTCGATAATGACTGTTTCTGTAATGTAGAAGTGTCAAACGGTAGGATAATCAATGACGGAAACCGAACGGTAGTCGTGGGCATTGCATTTCCCGGCCTGCAGGATAATCTCGGTATAGATACGGATAAAATCAGTATTCCTGATTATGTAAAAATTACTGCCGATGTTACCGATTTTGAACTCGGAATGACGGTAACGGTTGTAACGAATGAAGTATTCAATAATCTTGATGCTTCAAAGCTCGATTCTGCGGAGGGGTTAACAGATTCCATCGGAGAATTGACAGACGGAATTAATCAGCTTCTTGACGGTTCATCGGCGCTTTACGACGGTGTGACGGTTGCTGATGACGGCGCTGGTCAGCTGAAGACGGGAACGGCTGAATTGGCTAGCGGTTTGAACACATTGAAAGGTAATAATGCTGCTTTGAACGACGGAGCAACACAAGTTTTTGAAACTCTTCTCTTAACCGCAGAAAACCAAATCAAAGCAGGCGGTGTTTCAATATCATCTCTAACCATTGACAATTATGCTCAGATACTTTGCAATATAGCTGATTCTCTTGTCGTAACGTCGGTTTACAATCAGGCGCTTGCACAGGTAACTGGTGCAGTCGAAGAAAATAGACCGTTGATCATCAAAAAGGTCACCGCCGCCGTGCAAGAACAGGTTGAGGCGCAGGTAGTAGCGGCTGTGCAGGAGCAGGTATCAGCCGGTGTTACTTCTGCTGTGCGAGAACAGGTTTCCGAACAAGTTATTGCATCTGCCGCCGGAATGATCAAATCCAATTATGAAGCTGCCGTTTCTGCCGGATTGATAACCAAAGAAACGCAAAACGCTGTATCTGCCGCGATTGATGCGCAAATGAAGACAGACGATGTTAAAGCGCTGATTGAAACAAATATCAGCGACAAAATGGCAAGCGACGAAATCAAAGCAACAATCAAAGCGAACACTGATGCACAAATGCAAACCGAGACTGTACAAAAAACAATTTCAGATAATGTGGAATCACAGGTGAAACAGGCAATCTCTGAAAATATGGCATCTGATGAGGTGCAATCAAAACTTGCTGCTGCTTCCGAAGGTGCCAAGTCGATTATTTCACTAAAAACTTCTTTGGACAGTTACAACGCATTTTATCTTGGCCTTTTGGCTTATACTGACGGCGTTGCCTCTGCCGCAGACGGTGCCAATAAACTTGCTTCCGGTGCATCTGATTTGAAAGACGGAACAGCACAGCTGAAAGACGGTGCGATGCAATTAAACGACGGATTGAAAAGATTCAATGAAGAGGGTATTCAAAAGATTATCGACCTTGTGGATGGCGATTTAAATGGCATTGTTGCTCGCTTGAAGGCAACGATTGACGTATCAAAGAATTACTGCAATTATGCCGGTATCAGCGATGATATGAGCGGACAAGTCAAATTTATCTATCGTACAGACGAAATCAAATCCAAATAAGCAGCACGGCGGCAGGAATTTCCTCCTACCGCCGCGCGTTTGATATGTGCATATCAGAAGAGCGTTAAGACGGGCTTGGCCCTAATGAAGCAAAATGACGACACTCGCTGAAGCTCGTTAATGAAGCGAAGTTGCCCGCGGACATTCCGCTCTTATTTAATTTCTTCATTAGCGTCAGCGTCTTCATTCTTCATCAGCCCGTCAGGGCGACTTCATTCCACCAAAACGAAAAAGACAGCCTTTTGGCTGTCTTTCCGTTTTGGTGGACCATAGGGGGATCGAACCCCTGACCTCAAGATTGCGAACCTTGCGCTCTCCCAGCTGAGCTAATAGCCCTTAGAGCCTTGTTATTATAACATAATTCTGCGGAATGTAAAGAGTTAATTTCCGGTTGCGAACATGATCGGAAATAGAGTATAATATGTCTGCAATATAAATTAATAGGAGACAGATATGAATTTGAAGATAAAAGAAAACAAGACGACGGAGTTTATAATCGGGCTGCTGATGTTCGTCGGGGGAGTCTTCCTGCTGATGAAGCACGTTTATGTTTCGTCGTCCTTCTTCACTCACGGGCTGAAAGTCGGAGGGATTTACGTCCGCTCCGGCGTATGCGTCCTGCCGTTCGTCGCGGCAGCAATATGCCTTTTCATTTCGCCTGACAAGCTTTGGCCGAAGGTATTTGCCGGGCTGTCATTCGTGTTTATCGTCCTCGTTGCCGTAATGTCGGTCAACATTCGCGTCAGTCGGGTTTCCCTCATGAACTGGATCTTCATCCTCGTGCTGCTGTTCGGAGGCATTGTGCTTATTCTCAGAGCAGTTTACCTCCAGAAGAAGAAAAAGAACTGAGCTTCAGTTCCATCCGCGAATGCGGGGCAGAAGCTCAGCGAAAAGTTCGTCTCTGTTATCCTGATCTATCATGTAAAGGTCTGCCTTCGGGTGGGCCTTTATTCTGTTTAAAAAATCAACATTTTCAAAGCCGTGTTTGACTGCGGCGAGAACGGGAATATCACCGTCAAAGGCGGAAAGCACAGCATCGCAGAACAGAGGAGAGCATGCCTCCATAAACCCAAGCTCATCGAGTATGATAACTCCGCCGGGTCTTGCCTCGCGGATCAGCC
>JAZUJI010000196.1:0-4169 GCA_045642685.1 Acutalibacteraceae bacterium
TCGAAACCGCGTCCGAAAACCCATCCTCACGACTTTCTACGAGTGTAGCCGGATGTTTGAAATTCCCCTTGAATAGCGCCGACCGGCGGGCTTTATTCTCGGGTAGCCTTTGATACCTGATGCGTTACAAGGCGCTCACACATTCATGTTCACCACTAATCGACGCCCTTATCCGAACCGTGGTGCTTTCGGTAAGGACGGCTGCCTTAATCAGGCAACTTTAAGTGCTATAGGTTTGTCGTTTATTTTTAATAAACTGTGGCTTTTATAGCGGGTCCACACCGCTACTCGCTTATCGTGGCTCAGAATCCCCGTCGAAATCCTTTCATCCCCATATATCAGTATTTCCCGGACATAGCCCGTTCAACATCTCTTGCAGCATCTTTTTTGGCGGCAACCTCACGCTTGTCATAGAGCTTTTTGCCCTTGCACAGCCCGACTTTGACTTTGGCTTTGCCTTTGACAAAGTAGATGGAAAGCGGAATAAGGGAATAGCCCTGCTGCTTGGTCAGACCAAACAGGCGGTTGATTTCCCGTTTGTGCATCAGCAGCTTTTTTACCCGCAGCGGATCCCGGTTGAAAATGTTCCCGTGTTCGTAAGGGCTGATGTGCATTCCGATGACAAAAATTTCACCGTCCTTGATGGAGCACCAGGAATCCTTCAAATTGACCTTGCCCTGACGCAGGGATTTAACTTCCGTGCCGAATAGCTCAATGCCGGCTTCGGCTTCTTCAATAACGAAATAGTCATGATAGGCTTTGCGGTTTTGTGCAATGGTTTTGCCGTTTTGGTTTTCCAGGCGGCTCACCTCCTTCGGTTGATTATCGCCGGGTTACTTTATCATAATTCAATCGGTTTGTCAAGCGGATTCGTTCGCTTCGATTCGACATATGGGTCTTATTCAAAGCTCTGTCAGAAAACGATCCAATGCGTTTTGCCAGCTCGGCAGGGGAGTAAAGCCTGCGCCGATCAATGCCTGTTTGGATAAACGGCTATTGAGCGGCCGGACGGCTTTGGCAGGGTATTCCGAGGAGGGTATCGGTAGAATTACCGTGGAGCTGCCGGATTTTCGCATGATCTCAGCCGCAAAATCTGCCCAGGAGCAATAGCCCTCATTCGTGGCAAAGTAGGTTCCGTATCGGTCGGTCGGGAGCATATCGCAAATCAGCCTTGCCAAGTCAGGCGTGTAGGTCGGTGAACCGATCTGGTCACAAACCACTTTGAGCTGCTCTTTTTCTTTGCCGAGGCGAAGCATCGTTTTGACAAAGTTGTTTCCGTTTTTGCCGAAAACCCATGAGGTGCGCAGAATGAAATGCCCGGTAATTGCGCTGCGTACACAGGCTTCGCCCTCTGCCTTGGTGGCACCGTAGACGGAAAGCGGATGAATGGCATCATTCACTTCATAGGGTGCTTCTTTTGTGCCGTCAAATACATAATCGGTGCTGATATAAACAAATTTTACAGCCGTATTTTGGCAGGCATCCACTAAATTCTGTGTGCCGATGACATTGACCAGTCGACAGGCTTCGGCTTCTTCTTCAGCCCGATCAACGGCTGTATAGGCGGCACAATGCACCACCGCATCCGGCTTACATTGGCTGATAAAAGCATTGACCTGTTCGGCATCCGTTAAATCAAATTCGGAACGGTCTGCTCCGATGGCTTCAATTTTTCGCTTGTTCAGCTCCCGGATCACATCGTACCCGAGCTGACCGGCTGCGCCGGTGACAAGAACTCTCATATGTTCCCCTCGCAGAAATACAAAAAACGGTGTATGTATGCGAAATTTCAGGCAGAAGTATATAACTTGACCGCCTTAATAGATGAAATTGACATCGCTGTTGCAAAACAGCGGAGCAGAGCTGTCTTTTGCCGAAAGGATCGGCGCATCAATGCCCCAATCCACTGCAAATTCGGGGTCGTTCCAGCAAATACTGCGGTCAGCGGACGGTTCATAGTAGTTGTCGGTTTTGTAAAGAACTTCCACTTCATCCGTCAAGGTCACAAATCCGTGCAAAAAGCCACGGGGAATGAAAAACTGACGCTTATTTTCGGCGGAAAGCTCAACTTTCATCCATTTTCCATAGGTCGGAGAACCGACCCTGATATCGACCGCAACATCAAGAATGGTACCTTTCGTGCAGGTCAGCAGCTTTGCCTGAGCAAAAGGTTCGGTCTGGCAATGCAAGCCGCGCAAGATACCCTTTTGTTGTGAGTAGGAGCGGTTATCCTGAACAAAATCGGCAAAAATGCCGAGTGCTTCGTATTTACGCTTGGAATAGCTTTCGTAAAACCAGCCTCTGGAGTCACCGTGAACCAGAGGTTCGACCAGAATGGCACCATCCAGCTCGGTTTTGACGGCAGTCAATGCGTCAGTTTTCGTCATAACTTGTGTCTCCTTGCCCCCAAATCGGTCTTGCGTTGAAGTTGGCATACAGAATCTTTCCGTCTGCAACACGCTTGAGATGCTGACCGTAAGGGGATTTACCGTATTTCTCAACCGATTCCAATAACTGCTCTTTGGAAATCCAACGGTTGTTATAGGCTATTTCTTCCAAAGCGGAAATTTGTATGCCCTGCAGCTGCTCAATGGTGCGAATAAAATTGGATGCTTCCATTAGATTGTCAACCGTGCCGGTGTCAAGCCATGCGTAGCCACGACCCATGAGCTTAACATCCAGTTCATCGTTCTCTAAATAGATGCGGTTGATATCGGTGATTTCGAGTTCACCACGAGCGGAGGGCTTAAGGGACTTTGCATATTGAACGACACGGTTATCGTAGAAATAAAGCCCGGTTACGGCATAATTTGACTTAGGAACGGCAGGTTTTTCCTCAATGGAAATCGCTTTGCCGTTTTTATCAAATTCGACTACGCCGAATGCGGTCGGATTTTCAACATAATAGCCGAAAACGGTTGCCCGGCTGTGGTTCTGAGCGGCACCGCGCAGAACAGCACCCAGTCCGTTCCCGTAGAAAATGTTGTCACCGAGTACCATGGCAACGCTGTCATCGCCGATAAAATCTTCGCCGATGATGAAAGCCTGGGCAAGACCTTCGGGCTTTGGCTGAACGGCATAGGTCAGCTTCAAGCCGAATTTGGAGCCATCACCCATCAACGCCTCAAATTTCGGTGTGTCGGCAGGCGTGGAGATGATCAAAATCTCACGGATGCCGGCAAGCATGAGCGTGGAAAGGGGATAGTATATCATCGGCTTATCATAGACAGGTAAAAGCTGTTTACTGGTAACCATTGTAAGAGGGTATAATCTTGTGCCGGACCCGCCGGCAAGGACGATACCTTTCACTTTGATTCACATCCTTCATCAAATATATGTATCAAAATAAAGAAAAAGCAGCATAGCATCTTAAATACTATACTACTTTTCCTCTTTATAGTCAATCAATCTTGTGTTTCGTTAAAATTTTGTTTACGATTTTGCGAAAGTTATGTGTTCTTGCAGCGGATCAAAGCCCGTCCCGCAAAAAAGCGATCGGCAGATATTCCTCAATAACATCGGTCGGTGAACCGGAAAAATGATAGCTCAGTATGACGCCCGGTGTGCACTTCGGCTCACTGACCCCGTTTCCGCAGTAAACCAAACGGCAATAGGTGAGTACCTTTTTTTCGCCGTCCGGTATGGACGGGCCTCCTTCGCCGGAGAGAGAATTGTTATACATTGCCTGCTCATAGGCTAACAGCTGACCGACATGGAACATCTTTTCTTCACCGTTTTTTTTCAGCGGAGCCACGGTTAAATTGCAGTTCATGTTAATCACTTCACCGTCCGGCCGGAGAAGAATATAGAAGTTATCGCCGGAATACTGTTCACTGCATAAGGTTTCGCTGTTGACCTGAAATTGCGGTTTTTCTTTTTGTTTGAAAACGAAGCTGTAAGTGTCATAGGTGTATTCTTCAAACTGATCGGTCGCTTTGACATTGATCGTGCAGCTCCAGGGTTCTTTTGTTACCGTAGAAAGCTTCAATTCACCGGTGATTTCTTCAAATTCCTTTGCAATGTTTTTTGCGATATCGGTCAGCTCGGATTTTTTCTTTTCCAGCTCGGAGGACTTATTGCTCTTGCTGAAATCACGGTTGTTTGCAATGGTGAAAGTGGCTGAATAGATGAAAGCACCTGAAACCGTGTTTTGCTGGAAGGTGATTTCG
>JAZUJI010000197.1:0-8899 GCA_045642685.1 Acutalibacteraceae bacterium
CCGACACCGACATACATCTCCACAAAATCCGAACCGGAAATAGAGAAAAACGGCACATCCGCCTCACCTGCAACCGCTCTTGCCAAAAGAGTTTTACCGGTACCGGGAGGCCCCACAAGCAAAACACCTTTCGGGATTCGGGCACCCAATTCATTGAATCTGGCAGGGTTGCGCAAAAACTCAACGATTTCCGCAAGCTCTTCCTTCTCCTCATCGGCACCCGCCACATTTTCAAAGGTCGTTTTGCGTTTTTCGTCCTTGGCGTTTTTGATGCGAGCCTTACCGAAGCTGAGCGTTTTATTGGTTTCGCCCGTAATGGAGGCACTCATGCGGCGCACCATCACAAACATCAGAACACCGAGTACGACCATCAGGATCAGCGTCGGCAGAACATTGATAAGCCACGAGCTTTCCGTGCCTTTCTCGTAATCATATTTGATCGGCTCATCTGCATGAGCCAGGTTGTATTCCGTCACCGTATCGTGAATATCGTTCACAAACAATTCCACATTCGGCACCGAATACTTGTGCGGTGTGCTCTTCTCCCCTCTTTCGTAGTAGATGAGCGCACCGGAGCTGAGATTCAGTGTAAAGCTGCTGACTTCGTTGCGGTCAAATTTTTCAACGATCTCATAATACTTCGGTCTTTCCTTTTTCATGGAACCGTTTGCCGAATAAAATGCAATGCCGATAATAATCAGCGGAATAATCAAATAAGGCAAAAAGCTCTTGAGTTTTTTTGAATTCATCTTTTTCACTCCTCCTTGTGTTATTTATATAAAAGATTACTTCCTTCTATATACTTCCGGTTTTAATATGCCCACAAAAGGCAGGTTGCGATACTTTTCCGCATAATCCAAACCGTAGCCGACGATGAACGCATCCGGCACTTCCCTGCCGACATAGTCTGCTTTGACATTCGTCTTACGGCGCTCCGGCTTATCGAACAGCGTGCAGATCCGGATGCTCTTCGGGTTACGGGTCGAAAGAAGCTTCATCAGATTAAACAGAGTCTCGCCGCTGTCGAGGATATCCTCAACGATCAAAACATCATACCCTTCCAGGTTGATGTCAAGGTCTTTGATGATTTTTACTTTGCCTTTGGATTCCGTTTCGTTCCCGTAGCTGGAAACCGCCATAAAATCAATTTCGCACGGAAGCGTAATATGGCGCATAATTTCCGACATAAAAACGATCGAGCCTTTTAAGATGCTGACAAGCAGCAGATTCTTATTCTCGTAATCACGGCTGATTTGCTCACCGAGGCGTGAAACGATCGCCTCCAGTTCTTCCTTTGAAACCAAAACCGATTCGATATCGTTCATCATGCCGCTCATAAATTCGGATCCCTTTCATTATACTTCGGATAAAATCAAAAGCCTGCCTGTATCCCCGCTCACGGCGCAGCGCTCACTGACACCGACACCGTTCACCCAAACCACGCCCTGTTCATCACGCAGGACGATTTGTTTTTTGCGGTTTTCAGCCTCAATGCCCATCTCAGCAAAAAGGCGGCGCAGCGGTTTGGTCACGCCACGCCCCGTCAAGCGGATCTTATCCCCTTCACGGATGCTAGAAAAAACAAGCTTTCCATTTATTTTATCATAATCCACGCAATTATCCAAGAGGTTACGGCTAAATTTTTGCAGCTTTATTTTGCCGGTTTCCTGATACAGTTCGACAAAAACCGTCCCGTACGGCAGCAAGTTTTCACCGCCGAGCACCGGTCGGCTCCATTCCTCTGCCTGCTCGGGCTTTCGATAAAGCAAGCCATCCCTCACACGAAGGGAGCTTCCGCCGGCAACCTGAACATCCCCTTCCTTTTGTAAAAGAGCGCAAACCTTCAGGATGTGGTGCTGTTCGGGCTTTTCACCGGTCAGAGCTTCAATCACAGCGGAAACCGCCCGCTTTTGCAGGGACGGATGAACCGAACCCAGCACCTCGGTGCGATAGCCTTTTTCGGTTTCGGCTCGTTCCAACACACTTTGCGTCAATTCGCTGAGCAAATCATCATCCTCTCGCAAGCCGTCCATCAAACGGGCAAAAGCGGCATCAAAAGAGGAATTGCACTTTTTTAATTCCGGCACGACATGATGACGCAGACGGTTGCGGGTATATTCATCGCTGTTATTCGTGCTGTCGGTAATATAGGAAATATTGTTTTGCAGGCAATAAGCTTCAATCTCGCTCCGGGAACAGGCGATCAACGGACGAATGATGCTCCCCCGCACCGGCGGGATCGAGGTCAGCCCGTGAAGTGAAGTGCCCCTGCTGAGATGAAACAAAAAGGTTTCTTCGCAGTCGCTCAGGGTGTGGGCTGTTGCAATTCTTGCACCCTGTGCGGTCTGCTCCAGAAAAGCATAGCGCATCTCCCGGGCACATTCCTCCAGCCCCTTGCCGCTCTCCTCTGCCTTTTGCGGCACATTGCCGTGGCCGACTGTGAGCGGCACACCAAGCGTTTCACACGCCCGGCGAACAAATTCTTCATCCCGGTCTGCTTCTTCACCGCGGATCCCGTGATGAAAATGCGCCGCAGACATATGCAGCCGGTATTCTTCTTTTATGCTCAATAAAACATGAAGAAGCGCCATCGAGTCCGCTCCGCCGGATAAGGCGACCAAAACCCGGTCGCCCGGAAGGAGCATTTGATGACGCTCTATTGCGTTCATAACTTTATTCTTCATATCGGGTTTTCTCCGCTGTTGAAAACAGGGTATATTCGCCGTTCCAATGCAGGTTGACCGTTTCCAGCGGACCGTGACGGTTTTTGGCAATAATCAGCTCTGCCTCATTCTTCTTCGCCAGATCCTCCTCGGTCAAGGGGCCGTCTTTTTCGTTGATGTAATAAAACGGACGGTACAGCATCAGAACAATATCGGCATCCTGCTCAATAGAACCGGAATCACGCAGGTCGGCAAGCATCGGGCGGTGTGATTTACCCCTGCCCTCGGTTACTCTCGCCAGCTGTGAACAGGCGATGACGGGAATATTCAGATCTTTCGCCATCAATTTCAGGTTACGGGTAATATCCGAAACCTCCTGCACACGCTGTGCGCCGTAATCTTTTTCGGAACGGAGCAAACCGAGATAATCAACAATGACACAGTCCACATCCCGCATACGGCGGACTCTCGCCTTCATTTCGGGGACGGTGATGGACGAGGTATCATCAAAATAAAGTCCGCAATGGTTCAGTGAACCGACCGCAGCCCCCAGACGCTGCCAGTCGGCATCGTCAAACTCGCCGGAACGCATTTTTTTGACATCCACTCTCGCTTCCGTTGCAAGAACACGCTCAGCCAACTGCCCTTTCGTCATTTCAAGTGAGAACATAACCACCTTTTTGCCGCCGACAACGGCAACATTGCGTGCAAGATTGAGCGCAAAGCTGGTTTTACCCATGCCGGGACGGGCACCGATGATGATTAAATCGGACTTATTCAAGCCGGAAATACATTTATCCAAAAAGGAAAAACCGGTCGGACAGCCTTTGTGCTTCTCCCGTTCTTCGGCATTGGAAATGATCTTCAGCCGTTCCAGAACTTCGTTGTTGATGATATCATCCAGACGGGACGGTGCATCGCTGATGCGGCCCTGACGGATGTTGTAGATTTTCTGCTCCGCAGAATCCAGCAGCAGATCCGCCGAGGTGGATTCATCGATCGAGGAATCAATGATCTCCCGTGATGCCGTGATCAGGGAGCGGATATAAAACTTTTCACGCACGATCTTGGCATAGGCTTCCGCATTCTGAACAGACGGAACCGCCTGCGCCAGCTGATAGAGGTAGGTTTTTCCGCCGGCATCATCATAAACGCCGTCCTTCTTCAGCCGCTCCAAAACAACGAGTGCATCGATCGGGAGCGAATTGGCATCCAGCTCCACCATAACGGCAAAAATCGCCTTGTGCTGCGGCAAATAAAAATAATCGGACTTTATATGAACCAAAACAGTCGGCATACAGCGTGAATCCTTGAGGATACAGCCGAGCACGGCCTGCTCCGCCTCCAGACTGTAGGGCATATTCATCCCGTCATAATCGGTTGAAAATTCGGGGTTCACACGGTTCACCTCCTGCTGAAAAAATCAAATGCTTATTCGCTCACCATAACAAAAAGCGAAGCGGTTACCCCGTAATTGAATTTGACGGTAGCCGGGAATGTGCCGAACGATTTGATATCATCGACCTCAATTTTACGCTTATCCGGCTCAATGCCGAAATCCGCCTTGATCTGCGCCGCAATTTCTTTTGCGGTGACCGAGCCGAAGAGCTTGCCGTTCTGACCGGCCTTTGCCGAAATGCGAACCGTCTTGCCTTCAAGCTTGGCGGCATCTGCTTTGGCAGCAGCGGTTTCGGTTTCGATGCGGTATTTTTCCGCCTGCTCTTTGTTTTTTAATTCTGCCATCGCCTGCGCATTGGCTTCGGAGGCAAGATTGCGGGGAAACAGAAAGTTTCTTGCGTAACCGTCCGAGGTGTTGACAAGTTCACCTTTTTTGCCTAAGCCCTTAACATCCTGCTTCAGAACAACTTTCATGCAAAACACCTTCTTTTTGAAAAATTAAAAAATTTGTTCCGTGAAAAAACACGGTCACTGATTTTCTTCGATCGCTGTGATCATATCGATCCTGCGCTGATGACGGCCGCCTTCAAATTCCGTGGTCAGGAATACATCCACCATCATGCAGGCAAGCCCTGCACCGACCACACGACCGCCCATTGCCAGAATGTTGGCGTCGTTATGCAGCCGGGTGTAATACGCACTGAAATAATCGGAACAGCAGGCGCAGCGAATCCCCTTCACCTTATTGGCTGCCATGGAAATCCCGATACCGGTGCCGCAGCAGAGAACAGCCTTTTCGTATTCGCCCGAAGCAACCGCACGGGCAACCTTTTCGGCAATGACCGGGTAATCCACCGCCTCACCGGAGCAGGTGCCGAAATCAAAATACGCAATGCCTTTTTCGTCTAAATGCTTCTTGATGCTTTCTTTCAGTTCATAACCGCCGTGATCGGCTCCAAGTGCAATCATGTTGTCTGCTCCTTTTCTGCTTTTCGTTTTTTCAGTTCCCGTTCTGCCTGCGGCACACGCAGATAGATCGGTTTCAGGTCGCTGCCGCCGCACACCCTGCCGGCAGAATGTTCCGCCGCCAAAGCCACGCCCGAGGCACGCTGATATTTGAGCGCAGGCGGCGCAAGTGACACCTCGGCATCGACCGATTTCAAATAATTATAGCACAAATCGGCACCATCGCCAAGTATGTAAACGGGTTTTTTCAAATTTTTTAACATTTCGGGCAGTTCATTCATCAGAACAGCCTTATCCTCGCACAAACGGGTCACAGATTCCCCGCACTCAAACAAAGCCGTATATACCTGATTGCACCGTGCATCCATAACACAGCACACTGAGCCGGGGATCCCGAGGAAATTATACGCCATACCCTCTAAAGCTGACACCTCACGACATTCCGTGCCGCCGAACGCCAGCCCCTTTACGCTTGCAACGCCGATGCGAACCCCCGTAAAAGAGCCGGGGCCTGCTGCCACGGCAAGCAAATCAATATCCTGCATCGTCAGATTCGCCGTATCCAGACATTTTTTTACCATGGGCAAAAGTGTTTGCGAATGAGTCAGACCGGCGTTGACAAAACATTCCCCGAGGATTTTTCCGTTTTCGCTCACGGCCGCCGAAGCACACACCGCCGAGCTTTCAAGAGCCAAGATTTTCAAGCCGTTCATCTCCCTCGATCGTTATGCTTCGCTGCTGCTCTGTTTCGCCCTTTTCGATGGTGAGAAAAAAGGCGTTTTCCGGCAGCACGGTTTCGATATTTTCGCTCCATTCGACCGCCAGCACCGCATCATCATCCAGATATTCAAAAAAGCCGGTCGTGCACAGGTCATCCCAGCCGTCAATACGGTACATATCAAAATGGCACAGCATCGGCGAACCGGGGTAAACATTGACAATGGAAAAAGTCGGACTGCTCACGCTTCCTTCTGTGCCCATGCCCCGTGCCATACCGCGGACAAAAGCGGTTTTCCCCATGCCGAGACCGCCGAAAAACGCAGCGACATCGCCCCGGTGCAGAAGCTTTGCAAAAGACGAGCCGATTTGTTCGGTTTGCTGTACGGATTGCGAAATAAATGTTCTTTTCACGATTTTTCACCCTTTGAAATAGGATTATAACACAATCCGGCGAGTATGGCAAAGGATTTGCTTGTATTTTTTTGAAAAATGGGCTATAATCCTTTTGTTATTCTTCTATTTTCTCCCTTTGGAAGGAGGCGGTGATAATCCGTACCGTAATCCGTTTTATCAAGGATACCGATTTATACCTGCTGATTTTGTGCCTGATCGCTTCGGGACTGGGCGTGCTGATGGTGCACAGTGCAACCATTTGCAAGCTCACCGAAGGGCAGACCATCTTCCGTGACACGCTCGTCATGATAGGCGCCGTCATAATCGGCGTTATCGCCTGCCTGGTCATTTCAGCGATCGACTATGAATTTATTCTGAGGCTCTGGCCGATCGTTGCCGGTGTTTCTGTTCTGCTCATGCTGCTGCTGTTCAAATTCGGCACAGGGCCGGCCGGCCGGAGCGATGTTAAAACATGGCTGGATCTCGGTGTTCTGTACTTTCAGCCGTCTGAATTGCTCAAAGCCGCTTTCATCATCACCTTTTCGGTACACCTGGAGCTGGTGGGCAGCGAAATCAACAAGCTCACCAACATTTTGCTGCTGTGTGTGCACGGTGCCGTACCGACCCTGCTGGTCGTTTTGACCGGCGATATGGGTTCAGCACTTGTATTTCTGATGATTTTCATTGTGATGATGTTCCTTGCAGGTGTAAAGTTAAGATACTTTGCAGTTGCACTCGGAACCGTCGTTGCCGCTTCCCCCATCGTATGGATCAAGGTGTTCAACACCATTCAGCGTGAACGCTTTCTGGCGCTGATTTATCCCGACTCCTATCAGGACATTATTTATCAGCAATCCCGGGGGAAAACCGCCATCGGAACCGGTCAATTCTTAGGGAAAGGTCTTTTCAAAGGGCCGCTCACCCAATCGGGCTATGTGCCGGAAGCCAGGAACGACATGATCCTCAGCGTTGTCGGGGAAGAACTCGGCTTCATCGGCTGCCTTGCACTGATGATTTTATTCGTGCTTCTTATTCTGCGAATCATCAAAATCGCACGCCTTACGCCCGACAGCCCCGGTCAATATCTCTGCTGCGGTGTTGCCGCTATGATCGCCTCTCAGGTCATCGTCAATGTCGGCATGGTGTTAATGTATCTGCCGGTTATCGGCATCACGCTCCCGTTTATGAGCGCAGGCGGTTCGGCAAACCTCTGCATCTACATCGCCATGGGGCTTGTGTTCAGCGTTTACCGCATCAACAAAGACCGTGCACCCGTTGATTTCCGCATCATCAATGTGCGGACACCCTACCGTTAAAATTAAGGCGGCATCGCAGCATGAAGGTTTCCCCTTTGCGATGTCGCCCCGATATTTTCTGTTTTACAAAACAACTTTTCCGAAGGCAGCGTGCTGCTCCGGTTTGCCGCCCGCAATCTGGCGGCAGCGAAGAACGGCATTTCTGCCGTATTTTTCTTTCATGCGTTCCACACCGATTTCCAGCTTTTCCATACGCTCCAGCTGCTCGTAATCGTAACCGAAGCAAAGCTGAATACTCTCATCCTCGTGCACCAGCCCGGCGGCACGGATCCCCACAGAGCGCAGCGGTGTTACGCCGTCCCACACCTCAGAAACCAATTCATAACCGATTTTGCGGAGCAGCTCCGCCAGTCTGACCGGCTGCGGCAGGCACCGCTGATGCTCGGTGATATTCAGGTTCTTATCCCGCAGGTGGATCTGCACCACGGTCGCCATGGCGTGATTGGCTCTCAATTCATGGGATACCCGTTCGCTCAGCCACAGAAGCGTCAGTGCAATATCGTCAAAGGTACACATATCCTGCCGGGTCGTGGTGCTGCGCCCGATACTTTTCGGCACGGGAATTTCGCCGGAAAGGCTGACCGGCGACAAATCCAGACCGTTGGCAAACCGCCACAGCGTTTCGCCGCCTTTGCCCAAAATATAGCGCAGAATTTCTGGTTTGGTTTTTGCCAGGTCGCCGATGGTGTAAACGCCGATCCGCTGTAAGCTTTTTAAGGTAGACTGCCCGACACCGAGCATTTCCTGCGCTGCCAGCGGCCACACGATGCGTTCCATATCCTCCCGGCGAATGACGGTGACGGCATCCGGCTTTTTGTAATCGCTGCCGAGTTTGGCAAAAACCTTGTTAAAGCTGACCCCGACAGAAATCGTCAGCCCCGTTTTAGCCTTGACTGCCTGACGGATCTGCTCTGCCATTTCTTCGCCTGAGCCGAACAGCCCCGTGCTTCCCGTCACATCCAGCCAACATTCGTCAATTCCGAACGGCTCAATGCGATCGGTATACTGTTCGTAAACGGCACGGGTCATTTGAGAAAAGTGCGTATATTTTTCGTAATGCGGCGGCACGACCGTCAGATTCGGGCATTTCTGCATCGCCTGCCAGATGGCTTCGGCGGTTTTTACACCGTACTTTTTTGCCTCCTCGTTTTTGGCAAGGATGATTCCATGCCGGTTTTCAACGCTTCCGCCCACAGCAACCGGCTTATTTTTCAAATCCTCATGCCCGAGGCATTCGACCGAAGCAAAAAAATTATTCAAATCGCAATGAAGTATGATCCGTTCCGACATCGTTTTCACCGCCAAACATTTGTTCTTGTCGTATAATAGCACATTTGTTCGGTTGTGTAAAGAGATTTTTGAAAATTGTCTGTCGGGCGGTGAAAAACATATTTTTGGAAATTGCAATAGCAAGTTGCAATACTTAACGAAAGATTCATAGAT
>JAZUJI010000198.1:0-2526 GCA_045642685.1 Acutalibacteraceae bacterium
TGTAGGTTTACAATAGATGTGTTACAAAAAGCAAAAAAGAAGTGACGAATAGCCGAACCTGTGTTACAGTTAAGCTGCTAACACCAAAAAGCAACAAGGAGGCTATCCGTCAATGAATACTGTAGCACAAACAATGATGTACCGTCAAGCACTGATTAACTATGCAAATAAATATGGTGTAACAAAAGCAGCTATCCAATTCTTCTGAAAATGTCAATAGAAAATCTCCCAAGCTTTCCGACCGTGACCCGAATCTTACCAGGAAGCAGAAAGCCGTATCAGCTGCACTTGAAAAAGAAAACGCAAAGCTTGCGGAAGATAACAAATACCTGAAAGAGCTTGTCAAGCTTCAAGGAAAGCTCACGCACGGCACAAAGTTTACCAAATCTTCTGTTGATAAGATTGCCGGTCGAATCATGCGTGAATACGGCGCAAGAGGCAACAAGACAGAGCTGTCTGCCGTTACTTCTGCCATGCTTTGCCGAAAATTGGGTGAATTGTGGTTGAAAAAGAAGGCAAGCTGTGTTATAATACAAAAGTTATAATACTTCTCAAACGAAGGAATGGTGAATTTATGTCAGGACATAACAAATGGAGCACAATTAAGCGCAAGAAAGAAAAAACAGACGGTCAGCGCGCAAAGGTGTTTACCAAAATGGGTCGTGAAATTGCGGTTGCCGTGCGTGAAGGCGGTCCCGATCCGTCCTCAAACTCTAAGCTGAAGGATATTATCGCCAAGGCGAAAGCTGCCAATGTGCCGAATGATAACATTGAGCGGATCATCAAAAAGGCGAGCGGTGAGCAGGGCGGTGCCGATTATGAAGAAATCGTCTATGAGGGCTATGGTCCCTGCGGCATTGCCGTTATCGTTGAAACCTTGACCGATAACCGCAACCGTACCGCCGGTGATGTCAGGCACTATTTCGACAAGTACGGCGGAAATATGGGCCAGAGCGGCTGCGTTTCCTTTATGTTCAACCGTCAGGGCGTTATCCTGATCGAGAGTGAGGATGTGGACGAAGAAACTTTGATGGATGCTGCCCTGGAAGCCGGTGCGGTGGACTTTATCACCGAGGACGAAAATGTTTTTGATATCCGCACAGAGCCGAATGACCTCGGCACGGTTCGTGACGCTTTGGAGGCAAAGGGCTACAAGTATGTTGTTGCTGAAGTGCAGTACATCCCCACGACCTACACGGCGTTGAACGACGAAGAAGCGATCAAAAACATGAACAAGATGCTTGAAATGTTTGAAGATAATGACGACATTCAGGAAGTGTGGCACAACTGGGAAAATCCGGATGAGGAATGAAAGCTCCCATGAAGGAAGTTGACATTTACGATTTTGACCACACGGTGATCCCGCTTGACAGTGGTTCTCGTTTCTACCTTTACTGCCTGGTGCACAATCCGTGGATTATTATTCTGGCACCGTTTCAGCTGATAACGGGCTTGTTTTATCTGCTGCATTTCTATGATTTGACCCGTGAAAAATCCTTTTTCTTTCAATATATCCGTTTGATTGATCTTGATAAGAATGTGAAAGGGTTTTGGGACAGGCACGAAAAGCAGGTTTTTGACTGGTTCCGAAAGTCGAATCGGGAGCGTGCCGCCGTTGTCATCAGCGCAAGCCCCGAGTTTTTGCTCAGGGAAATCGCCGAGCGGCTGGAGGTCGATTACCTCATTGCCACCCGGCATGACCCCGTAACAGCCGTTCTGATCGGCCGTAACTGCAAAGTGGAGGAAAAAGTCAGACGCTTTCGGGAGGAAATCGGTGAATGTCGTGTGGTTTGTGTTTATTCCGACAGCCTGAAGCACGATCAGCCCATTTTTTCACTGGGCGAGCGCTGCTTTCATGTTCTGAAGCACGGGGAGCGAAAAGAGTTTCGCTATGAGGATGTTTATCGGAATCCGTAATTTGTTTACTCAGCCGGCCGTTTTTCGGTCGGCTTTTTCTTTGACTGAAAATAAAGTGTTACAGAAATATTAAACCTTGCTCCGGCGGGAAAAAGTTTGGAAAAAGGCTTGCATTTTTTGAAAAACTTGGTAAAATATAGTTTAGCACTTGCGATTGCCGAGTGCTAAAACCTGCAAATTATTATTTAGGAGGAGTTATATATGACAATCAGACCGCTTGCAGACCGTGTAGTAGTCAAGCCGGCAGAGGTAGAGGAAACCACCAAGAGTGGCATCATCCTTGCCGCTTCCGCTCAGGAAAAACCCCAGTTCGCTGAGGTTGTCGCAGTCGGCCCCGGTGGCGAGGTTGACGGCAACAAGGTCGAAATGTACATCAAGGTCGGCGAAAAGGTCATTGTCGGCAAATATGCCGGCACCGAGGTTAAGCTCAATAAAGAAGAGTACACCATCGTTCGCCAGAGCGATATTCTTGCAGTGATCGAATAAGGGAGGAAAATGAATCATGGCAAAGCAGATTATTTACGGGGAAGAAGCCCGCAAGGCTCTTCAAAACGGTATTGATAAGCTTGCAGATACCGTCAAAATCACACTCGGCCCCAAGGGCAGAAA
>JAZUJI010000199.1:0-23098 GCA_045642685.1 Acutalibacteraceae bacterium
GATCCAGGGCACCTGCACCGTTACGGTCAATTACACCTGGTGGCAGTGGATCATTAAGATCGTCCTTTTCGGCTGGATCTGGTACAGATAAGCCGCAAACCGATCAATGTATATCGTCTCCCCGGCGGCAGAAGTTTTCTGCTGCCGGGGAGCTTTTTGATTTCACAGGCAAAAAGCAGGGCATATGAGCCTGAAAGGCAGCTCACACGCCCTGCTTTTGATTTGTGATGATAGTACGGCTATTTGCGTTGAGAATTATTCCACCTGTTTAACGGCATATTCATAAGACGCATAGTCTTCCATTGTGAGAAAGTTTCGTTCTTTGAGAAGGAGCCGGTCGGGATACACCTCCAGGGACATTCCCAGACCGCCGCTGTTTGTTTTTGATACACTCGGAAGGCTGATGCAGTGCAGATTACGGCAAAAGGTATCATCAACGGTGTTTTCGTTAAATGCGTAATGCAGATGACCGCTGATGAAAAACACGGGGTACGGATAAGCCGGGACATATTTGCGCAGGATCGCTTCGACTTTTTCCGATTGTTTGCCAAGACCCCAGTTCTTTTCCGCTTCCGGCTTGTATGTCAGACCGTGCGAGTGATACATCGCCTGATGGCTGATAATAAAAACCGGCTTTTCCGTCTTTAATGCCTGAACCAGTTGGGCTTCAAACCACGCAAGCTGTTCATCGGAAAGCTCTGCCTCGATGCTCAGCGGGCTTTCTGAGCCGAGCACGATAAACGGATACCCTTTGACCGAAGTCGAATAATAGACCTTATCGGTTTCAATGCCGCAAAAGCAGGCGAATCGGCAGAATTTGCTGCGTGCATCTTCATAAGAAGCGCCGGCACGGACATCGTGATTCCCTGCCGCCGGAAGGATACGGGGGATTTGATTGAAGGCGCTCAGCGACCATTTAAGCATACGGTATTCCTTCTCATCGGTGGCGTTTGAAATGTCACCGGCTATCACAAGCACATCCGGCAGAGAATCGGTCTGCGAAACGCCACATATGATTTTTCGGATCGCTTTGCTTCTTTCATCGAAAAAGGCGGACTGCGAGTGAACATCGGCAGTCAATGCTGCATGAAAAACAATGCTTTCGCTGTCATCGACCGTGTACGTTTCTTCGCCGTACCAGACGGAACGGGGAAGAAACGAAAAGAACGAGGTGAAGGAAAAAAGCAGGCTGAACAGAAGGGATATGATTTTTGTCGTTGTCATGAGCAAACCTTCTCCTTGTTCAAAAATGCAGAAACAAAGTTCAGGTAATCAGGTGCTTCATCGTACACGGCGTGACCGTACTCTTCGCCGAACATGACCAGCTCTGCGTGCAGTGCTTCGGCGAGGTATTCGGACGGTTCCGTGCCCAGAACCCGATCCCCTCTGCACCCGACGACCAGCGTTTCGGCATGAATGTTCGGCAGGCATTCTCTTAAATCAAAATCAAGCAGAGGTCTTGCCAGAATTTCAAACAGTCTGCGCTCCTGCGCTGTGACGCTGCGGTACATTTCAACAAACAGCCCGCCGTATTTTTCGACGGTATCGGCGGAATAGATCGCTTCCACCATGCTGCTGACGAGTGCTTTGTTATTTTCGCCCTGCGCCAGCGACACCCATTGCCGCATGACAC
Organism: Acutalibacteraceae bacterium; assembly: GCA_045642685.1. Lineage (GTDB taxonomy): Bacteria > Bacillota > Clostridia > Oscillospirales > Acutalibacteraceae > UBA8612. Next base: position 1,634 of record JAZUJI010000199.1, read on the forward strand.
GGTCGGAGCTTTCGTTATGGCAGGCTGAGGTCGAGGTCAGAACCAGCCGACCGACAAGCTGCGGGTAATCAGCCGCCAAATACATGGCGATCATGCCGCCCTGCGAGGTGCCGATGATATCCGCCTGTGCGATGCCGAGAGTATCCAGCACGCATTTGAGATCATGCGCCATTTCACGCATCGAATAGGTTTCGGGCGGATTACTGCGCCTGCCGAAAAGATAGATGGTGTAGTCGCTTGTGAACCGGTGGTACATTTTGGCGACAGACGGTGCGGAATCCACCACATCGGTCAAGGATATCCCGGCGAGAATGAGCAGTTTTTTTTGCCCTGTTCCGAAACGGGCATAGCTCATTTCAACGCCGGAAACGGTAACGGTGCTCTTCACGAATGATTCAGCTCCTTTCAGACAGGTGATCGGGATGAAACCAGTATAACACACTTTATTTTACTTGTGAACACCCGAATTCAGTGGAAATGCAGGTAAATCCGGCAGCTTTTGAGCGGAAAGATAATAATTCTACGGGATATTGCTTGACGATTACCCTGCTTTTGTGGTAAAGTTTAAGCAGATGTTTATGCCCTTCGGCAGACATTCACTGTGTTAATTAAATTCCGCATGATATGCAGGAGGTTATGATTATGGATCAGAAATTACAGCCCTTGTTCACCCCGTGGAAGATCGGTAACTGCGAAATCAAAAACCGTATCGTGCTCACCAGCATGGGCGGTACCGATTTGTTCGGCTGGATGGAAGTCAACCACTTCGACAAAGCCGGTGCCAAATTCATTATGGAAGTTGCCAAGAATAACTGCGGTCTGGTTCTTCCCGGGTGCCAGCCGGTCTACAACCCGATCATGGGTCAATGGCTGGACAAGAACAACAAAATGTACAAAGACCTTGCCAAGTGGATGCCCGAGTTCCACAAAACCGGCGCAAAGCTTTTTGTTCAGCTTACCGCAGACTTCGGCCGTTCCTTCACCGTCAGCAGCGTGATGGAAAAGCTGTACAACACTCCTGTTGTCAATGTTTTGAGCAAGCCCATTATGAACCTGGATAAGATCACCGCTTCCGCTTCTCCCGCCGAGAACCGCTGGTCCGATCATCTTCCGTCCAGAGAAATGACCAAAAAAGAAATTGATCGCTTCGTTGAAGCTTTTGCCGTCAGCGCAAGAAAGCTCAAGGAAGCCGGTGTTGACGGTGTTGAGGTTCACGCTGTCCATGAGGGCTATCTGCTTGACCAGTTCACCCTGAAATATGTCAACAAGCGTACCGATGAATACGGCGGCTCATTTGAGAACCGCTACCGTTTTGCCACCGACATCGTTAAAGCAATCAAAAAGGAATGTGGCAAGGACTTCCCCGTATCGCTTCGTTACAGCGTTCTTTCCAAGACCAAGGGCTGCCGTCAGGGTGCTCTGCCGGGTGAAGATTATGTCGAAGTCGGCCGTGACATGGAAGAATCCGAAAAAGCCATCAAGTACCTTTCCGATGCAGGCTACGATATGTTCAACTGCGACAACGGTACATACGATGCGTGGTACTGGGCACATCCGCCCGTATATATGCCCGAAAACTGCAACCTTGCCGATGTTGAGCATATCAAGAACTTTACCGACAAGCCCGTTGTCTGCGCCGGTCGTCTTGATCCGAGGGTCGCGGCGGAATCCATTGCCGCCGGTAAGCTTGACGGTGCCGGTTTTGCCCGTCCGTTCCTGGCGGATCAGGAGTGGGTCACCAAGCTGATGAACGACAAGGAAGAAGATATTCGTCCCTGCATCCTCTGCCATAACGGCTGCTTCAATATGTGCCACTACAAGGGCGTTCCGAACGATCAGGAGCTGTCCGACAGCACACATCTGGCTCGCTGCGCCGTCAATGCGGAAACGATGCAGTGGAACAAACACAAGATCGTCAAGACCAAGTCGCCCAAGACCGTCCACATCATCGGCGGCGGTATCGGCGGCATGGAGGTTGCCCGTGTTCTCAAGCTCAGAGGGCACAAGCCCGTTATCCACGAAAAGAGCGGCGTTCTCGGCGGCACCTTTATTCCTGCTTCGGCAGAAAGCTACAAGGGCAAGCTCCGTGAGCTGCTTGCGTGGTACCGTTTGCAGATGGAAAAGCTCGGCATTGATGTCCGTCTGAATGATGAAGTGAAAGATATTTCCACTTTCGGTAACGCACCCGTTGTTGTTGCCACCGGCTCCAGACCGATCCAGCTTCGGAAGGTGCCCGGCTATGAAAAAATGGTCGAGGGCTGCGAGTTCCTCAACGGCACGAAAGAAGTCGGCGAAACGGTTGCCGTTATCGGCGGCGGTCTGACCGGCTGCGAGATCGCTTATGAGCTTGCGCTCAAGGGCAAAAAGCCGATCATTGTTGAAATGAAAGATGACCTGGTAAGCCAGAAGGGCGTTTGCCTTGCCAATTCCTCCTACCTGCGTGAGTGGTTCGACCTGAACAAGGTTCCGGTTTACCTGGAAACCACCCTTCGTGAGGTGCAGGACGGTAAGATCCTCTGCACGGATAAGAACGGCAAGAGCCTTGAAATTGCCTGTGATACCGTTCTCGGCTGTGTCGGCTACATTCCGGCACCCGTTACCAACGAAAAGGCAAAGAATGTTTACCTTGTCGGTGACTGCCTTGCAATCGGCAACCTTCGTTCCGTCATCTGGCGTGCATACGATGTTGCAATGAGCATCTGACCTTAAAAACAGGCTGCCCGGTTCTTACAGGCGTAGGAATCAGGCAGCTTTTTTATGAAGAGGACACGGTTCTTGCCGCCGGAAGTATACTGCAAGCCGGAAAGCCGTGCGGTATATTCAACAAACGGATGGGAGGAGAGAAAAGGATATGAATGTGTTTACAAAAATCACTGCGTTTTTTATGTCGGTCGTTCTGCTGATCGGCGGCTGGTTCCAGCTTTTGAAGCCGGAGATCCCCGAAGCAAAATCAGCCGCAGAGCTTGCCGAAATCGACTGCGGCTTCAAAAAAGTGCCGCTTGCCGGGGAGCTGTATGTGGTTGATATGGCTCAGATAAAAGCGGAAGAAACTGACACGGTGCGCTGCCTTCAGGGGCTTGTTAACAGGGAAAAGGCTCAGCTCTTTTTGGTCAACGGCTGGATGGCACGGACTATTCTTGAGCATATCGAAAATAGCGGAACGAAGCTCATCCAAACCGATGAAAGCGGGCAGCCCTGGAAGCTGTCCTCTCTGATTGCCGAATTCAAAGGCTGTATTGCCGATTCCGGCTATGTGCTGTACCGCCGCTCCGAGTTTGCCGGGGGACTCAACACCGCCTGCAACTATGCCACCGTCAAAGGCTGGCTCGCCATACCGGAGGATCTGAAAAGCTTTGCCGACGGCTGCGGATTGACCATGATGAAGGATATATCGGCAGAAGAATATGATTATCAATTTTTGGAAGCGTTCTTTGATGAATACAAAGATGAGTTCAGCAAGAACGGGATCGTCCACATCAAAACGGGGTCGGCAGGGCTTCGTGATTTTGCCATTCAGCAGGGAATGTATATCTGTTACACCGAACCGACGAAAAGCGGTAAAAGCTTTTTGAAAAAAGTATTGAACAGCACCGGGGAAAACGGCCTTGTGATGGGCTGGTGCGAAAACGAAAAGCATTTTGTTGAGTTCATTTCAAAGCTCGGTTATTCGATTTCTGCCGCCGACCACAGCTACAATCTCAGTGTTCTCAACAGCTTTGCGTGTGATTTTTCCACCCCCGAAAAACAGGAACCCGTTACCCCGGAACCGGGTAAGCATTATATAGCTCTTGTCTTTTCCGACGGGGATAATGTTCAGTGGCTGACAAACGGCTTGAGTGAATACTACCGCCACCTTTCGCTGGAACGGGATTATCATGTGACCTGGGGCTTCCCGAGCATTTGCCGGGAGATTTGCCCGGCTGCCGCAAAGGTGATTTGTTCCGCTGCGGATGACAAAACGGATTTTATCGCCGGACCCTCGGGAATCGGCTACGCATTGCCCTCCGCTTTTGAAGAAAAGAGTATGGACGAATACACTACGCAGACGGCTGCCGCCATGCTCAAAAGCGGGATGCGGATCGTAACGCTGCTGGATGATAAGCCATCTCTGATTCAAACACCCTCTTTCACAAGACGATTTGATTTTTACTCACGGTTTGACAACATTGACGGCGGCATTATCTTCCTCGACCCGAGTATGTACAGCGCCGGTAAGGGTCAGGTGTGGTTCAGCAACGGCAAACCATTCCTCACAATCCGAAAAACACTTTGGTCACCGGAGGGCTACGACGGCATCACCGACGAATGGATGAAACAGCAGGCAGCAGAAATCAACGCTTATGCCGCCGACAACGATTCGATCAACGGCTACTCGGCAATCTGTATTCATGCCTGGTCGATGACACCCGAAAAGCTCAATCAATTTGTAAAGCTCCTGGATGACCACATCGAAATCGTTTCAGCTGCGCAGCTGATTCAAATGATAACCGACTATGTAGAAAGATAACTTTGATTTGTCCGAATAAAAACCGGATTTTCACAGACCGTACAGCCCCGATTCGGGTTGTGCGGTCTGTTTTTGTTTGGCGGTCAGCTGCATTATATTGCCGAATCCGCATTAAATCGGCAAGGCTTGAAAACAAACTGTGAACAGTTGAAAAAAAGGCGAAAAATTACACCGAAACCGGTGTAAAAAGTGCCGTGTAAGCCCTTTGAGTGAGGGGATGTTTTGAAAGGCGGGAAAAAACAGTGTAAGGCGAAACAACTTTACACGCTGTTCTGCACGCAGTATATCCGGCTTTGAAACGGCTTCCCCGAAAAACAGAAAGAGGGTGAAATTATCAGCAACAAAATCCTGACCAAACGGGAAAAACTGTTTTGTCTTTACTACGCCATGCTGCAAAACGGCCGGGATGCCGCCGCTCGCTCCGGGTATTCCCTGCGCCCGGAACGCATCGCCGCCAAGCTGCTGCTGCGCAGCGAAATTCAAGACGAGATTCAGCACCTTTCCTCTGCACGGGCTTCCTGCTGCGGAGAAACCGCCGCAGGACTGCGGCGCCTTGCGTTTGGTTCCGTCACCGATGCAATGAAGCTGCTGTTGGATGAGAATACGCCGAGCGTTGAGGAGCTGGAGCAAATGGATTTTTTCAATGTGGCGGAAATCAAGCGGCCTAAGGGCGGCGGTTTGGAAATCAAGTTCTTTGACCGTATGAAGCCGTTGGAAAAGCTCAGCCAGCTCAGTGAAAGCGAAGCTGCCGCAAACGGTGCTTTGCCGTTTTATGAGGCCTTGAACAAAAGCGCAAAAGCGTTGATCGGAAGAGATCCGGATGAGTAAAGGGAAGAATCTTTACACCAATTTCAAGCCGTTTTCCGAAAAGCAGCTCACAGCACTGACCTGGTGGTGTCCCTCTTCGCCGTTTTGCGGGCAGGATGCCATCATCTGCGACGGAGCCGTGCGCTCGGGCAAAACAGTTTGCATGTCGCTATCCTTTATCGCATGGGCATTTTTTGCCTTTGACTCAGCTTCCTTTGCGCTTTGCGGAAAAACCATCGCCTCCCTGCGGCGAAATGTGGTGACTCCCGTGGTGCCGATGCTCCGTGAGCTTGGCTTTGACTGCCGTGAAAAGCTAACAAGCAACAAACTGGAAATCACCTTTGAAAACCGTACCAACACCTTTTGGCTCTTTGGCGGAAAAGATGAGTCCTCTGCCTCACTCATTCAGGGCATGACGCTCAGCGGCATCCTGTTTGACGAGGTGGCTCTCATGCCCCGTTCGTTTGTGGAGCAGGCGTTGGCAAGGTGCTCGGTGGACGGTTCAAAGTTCTGGTTCAACTGCAACCCCGACACCCCTATGCACTGGTTCCACACCGAATGGATTCAAAAATGTGAGGAAAAGAAATGCCTGTATCTTCACTTTCTTATGGAGGACAACCCGTCTCTGACACCGAAAATCATTCAGCGGTACAAGAGTCTGTACTCCGGTCCGTTTTATCAGCGGTTCGTTGAGGGACGGTGGATCGCCGCTCAGGGCGTTGTGTACCCGTTCTTTTCCCCTGAAACCCATGTCTGCGCCCTGCCGCCCGAACACTGTGAGCAATACTGTGTATCGTGCGATTACGGCACGGTCAACCCGTCTTCCTTCGGACTGTGGGGCAAAAAAGACGGGGTATGGTACCGGCTGAGAGAATACTACTACGCTTCCCGTGTCGTCGGCATCCAACGCACCGACGAAGAACATTACGAGGCTTTGGAGGAGCTTTGCCGCGGGCTGAAAATCCGTGCGGTTACGGTTGACCCGTCTGCTGCAAGCTTTATGGAATGTATTCGCCGGCACGGCGTCTTTCGTGTGATTCCCGCAAAGAACGATGTGATCGACGGTATCCGCAAAACATCGGATGCTCTGCGGACGCAAAAAATCAAAATCTGTGCCGGATGCAAAGACATAATCCGGGAGTTTTCTCTCTACCGCTGGGACGATTCCGGAACAAAGGACAGCGTGCGGAAAGAGGATGACCACGCCATGGATGATATGCGCTATTTTGTAACGACCCTTATGGAACAGGAGGATGACTGCGGATTTTTCGCCCTCGCAGCGGATAGAAAGGATGAATGATGAAGAAGAACAAAAAACCGCCGGAGGAAGCCGGGGTCTGTGCGGTTCAGACCGGCTCCTCTCCATTGCTGCCGGGATTCGGGCACGACACATCGCCCGACTATTACCATGCCGGGCTGTATTACGCTTTGCGTGAGGCAGTGCCCGTCATTGACGCCGCCGTGACTAAACTGGTGCGGCTCACCGGCGGCTTTTCCGTGCACAGCACCGACCGGCAGGCGCAGGATTATCTGGATCGGTTTCTGCACCGTATTCCCGTAAACGGCTGTTCAACCGGGATCGAGAGCTTTGTTTCCGCTTATTTTGAACAGCTGCTCACCTGCGGAACGGCCATTGGCGAAATTGTCACCGATTCCGAGGGGATGCCGGCGGCATTGTACAATGTACCGCCGGAAAATGTTGAATTGGCACGCAATGCAAACGGCTTTGATGTTGACCTGTTTGTGACCGCAAACGGTCTGCGTGAGCCGGTTCGATACCCCGAATTGATCGTGCTTTCCGCTCTCAATCCGATGCCCGGCTCGTTGGGCGGCGTTTCGCTGCTGCACGGTCTGCCGTTTGTCGGTGAAACGCTGCTGAAGATTTTTCGTACCACAGGCATCAACTGGGATCGACTGGGAAATGTGCGCTTTGCCGTGACCTACAAGCCGCAAAACGATGCGCTGGACAAGGCCTACGCCAAGGAGCGTGCCATGCAGGTGGCAAAGGAATGGAGCAGCGCCATGAACAGCCACAGCGTCAAGGATTTTATCGCCGTGGGTGATGTGCAGATCAAAGCCATCGGCGCCGACACACCCATATTGGACAGTGAGGTACCGGTACGGCAGCTGATCGAGCAGATCGTTGCCAAAACGGGTCTGCCGCCGTTTTTGCTCGGGCTTTCCTGGTCCACCACCGAACGAATGTCATCGCAGCAGGCGGATGCTCTGACAAGTGAGTTAGAGGCCTACCGCCGTGTTCTGACCCCTGCGATTGAAAAAATCTGCCGCACCTGCCTGCGCCTGAACGGCTTTCCGGACGATGTGCAGGTGATGTGGGACGACATCATGCTTCAGGATATGGTGGAACTGGCACGGGCGCAGCTGCTCAGCGCACAGGCGGAAAAATGCGCCGCCGAATAAGAGGAGGAGTTATGGAAAAAAGTATTTTTACCCCCGTGCAGGACGCTATTCTGCCCGAGGAGGAGCTTGCGCTGATCAATCGGCACACGCTCCGGGAGCTGAGTGCCGAAGAGGTTTTCTGTTTCACGCTGACCCTTTGCGACAATGAAATTGACCGTGACCTCGAACGGTTCGACTGCGAAGCATTGAACAAGCTTGCCGAACTGTTTGACGGAAAAACCGGCATTGCCGACCACAGCATGAAAAGTGAAGACCAGATGGCACGCATCTACAAAACATGGGTGGAGGAAGACCCCGGCAGGCAGACCGCCGCCGGAGAACCCTATACCTGCCTGAAGGCGAAAGCCTATATGCCCGTCACCGAAGAAAACGGTGAAAAAATTATACAGATCAAAAGCGGCATCAAAAAAGAAACCAGTGTGAGCTGTTCGGTCGGCACCGTTCGCTGTTCCGTTTGCGGAAGCAACCGAAAGACCGGTGAATGCCGCCACCAAAAAGGGCACCTCTACGACGGGAAGGTCTGTCATGCGATTCTGACCGACCCGACCGATGCCTATGAGTGGAGCTTTGTTGCCGTTCCGGCGCAGCGAAACGCAGGTGTGACCAAGAGCTTCACACACCGTGAAGCAAACAAAACCAACTGCACGGAAAACTCATATTACGCAGAAGATTCCGTTACACTTGCCCGCAGCGCATTGGAGCATCTGACGGCGACCGCCGAACGGTTCCGCATGGGCTTGATCAATGATGTGATTCGGCTCGGTGTTCTTGCCGTGCCGTCGCTGACCAAAAGCGGTTTAGAGGAAATCTGCGAGCACCTGACCGATGAACAGCTTGACCGGTTGGAAAAAGCATTCCGTCAATCTGCCGCTGAGCACTTCCCCGTTCACCCGCAGCTTGCGGGGGAAGCACCCCGTAAGACAACCAACAACAATGAATTCAAAATTTAAGGAGGAACTTTGTTATGTCCGTTTCATTTCTCGGCTTTGATGAAAAAACACTCACCTTTTCCACTGCCGCCGACCTTACCCCCGGCACGCTTGTTAAGCTCAGCAGCAGCAAAACCGTTGCCGCCTGTGCTGCGGACGATGCGGTTTTCGGCGTAGTGATTTCCTGCCGTAACTGCCTTGCCTGCGTGCAAATCGGCGGTTATGTCGTTTTGCCCTATACCGGCACCGCTCCGACGGTCGGTTTGAACGCTTTGTGCGCCGGTTCATCCACCGCTCTGGAGGTCGATACAACCAACGGCAGAGAAAAATATGTGCTTGACATTGACACCACCGCCGGTACCTGCGGTATTTTGCTTTGATTTATAATTTGAGAGGAGAAACTATCCATGGCTAATTTTGACAATATCCGCCTTGAAAAAGGCCTTTACAGCAACGGCTCTTTTACCTCTTCGCTGGAAAGCATCGACCCGTCTGAAAACTACCGCGGCACGGAGCTGGAAGGCTTGGATGCCTATCAGCGTCAGCTCAAGCGTTTTGACATTCATGTCAGCGGCGCAGCAAGCGACCCGGTCGAAAAGTTTTTCAAAACCTCCGACAGCTCCACGCTGTTCCCCGAGTATGTTTCCCGTGCGGTCCGTCAGGGCATGGAGGAAGCCGATGTTTTGCCGAAAATCGTTGCCTCCGTCACCAACATTGATTCGCTGGACTACCGCTCCATTACCAGTATCCCGTCCGATGATGACAAAGCACTCAAGGATGTGGCACAGGGCAGCCCGATCCCGCAGACGACCGTTAAGGCACAGGAAAATCTTGTCAAGCTCAACAAGAGAGGCCGTATGCTGGTCGCTTCCTATGAGGCGATCCGCTTCCAGCGCCTTGATTTGTTCACCGTCACCCTCAAGCAGATCGGCGCCTACATTGCCAAAGCACAGTTGGCGGATGCGATCGATGTTCTGGTCAACGGTGACGGCAACAACAACGCTGCTTCCACCACCGCCTGCACCACCTCGGGTACTCTTACATACGCCGATCTGGTGACGCTTTGGAATGAGCTTGACCCGTATGAAATGAACATCCTTATTGCAAACCCTGCCGATGCCGTCAAGATGCTCAACCTGACGGAGTTCAAGGATTCCAACGCCGGACTTAACTTCCACGCAACCGGCAAAATGATCACGCCCATCGGTGCTGAGCTTGTGAAGTCCGCATCGGCAACAAGCGGAAAAATCATCGGTTTAGACAAGAAATGTGCTCTGGAAATGGTCAAGGCAGGCGATGTTCTGACCGAATACGACAAGCTCATCGACCGCCAGCTGGAGCGTGCCGCTATCACCTCTATTGCAGGCTTTGCCAAAATCTTTACGGACGCATCCCATGTCCTGACGGTTTAAGTGAGGGCAAGCTATGATAAGCCGTCAGACTGTATTGAATCACCTTCGGCAGCTTGTCACGCTTGACAGCAAAGGGGCGGAAAACGCTCTGCCCCTTTGCGGGCTTTGCCTGGACGAAATAATAAGCCGCCTGCGCTCGCCGCAGGATGAAAACGATGTGCGTGTTGCGAAAGCCGCCGCAGGGCTTGCTTATTACCGCCTTGCCCTGCGCCAGCTCGCCGACGGAAACGGCACGACCTCTTTCAAAGCCGGTGATGTCACCGTAAGCCGTTCCCCCGGCGCAACGATGGAATTTGCCGCAAAGGTTCGGGATGAAAGCTTTGCGCAGGCTGCCGATTTGCTCACCGACACAGACTTTCTTTTCAGGCAGGTGTGATAAGATGAACAACGACCTTTTTGCTCCCTTCGGGCGACCGGTGGAGCTTTGTGATGCAGACGGAAAGGTAATAAACGCCTATAAGGCATTCATTCAGCCGCTGCGCTACAAAAACAAGATGTACCTGGACGGAATCAACACGGAAATCGGCTTCAACAGTCAGGGGCACTATCTCTACCTCGGTCCGCCCGAACCGGATTTGTGTGCTGTTTCTTCCGGCTGCTATCTTTGCGCCGATTCGGTGCATTATCAGATCGACCGTGCCGAAAAGGTATATCAAAAAGACAAAGTGTTTTATATTTGGGCGATCATCCGAACGATTACGGAGGTGAATTTATGATTGATTCCATCAGCGCCATGCCTGCGGAAATCGCAGCCTGGCTGAGTGACCAGACCGACACCTTTACCGATGTTACCTTTCTCACCGAATTTCCGGCTATCCCCAAAGCAACACCGCTGCGTCAGACCATTGTCGCCATCGGATTGGATCATGTACGCATTTCCGATTTTTTTACCGAAAACAGCGAGGGTGAGCAGATCCCCGAGGAATACTGCCGTCTGGCCAAGGTTCGTATCCGGGTTTCGATCCATGTGCCCTATTCCGCAGGCGGCACGGCGTGCCATGTTGCGTTCACGAAAATTGTTGACTGCCTCAATTTCAAGAGTGATTTCAATATTTCGGAATCGGGCTGTGAAAGCATCGGAGCCGACCGTGACACCGACGCTTTCGTGATGAAAAGCTGGATCGACATTCAGGCGCAGTTCTGCCCTGCCGAATCCGCCGCCGTGCAGTATGCTGCTTTTATGCCGAAAACGCTGTTTTGCCGTTCCCATCTGGACAACAGCGATATTCATGTCACAACGCAGGATAAAGAGCATTGGAACAGTCCGCTTGAAGTCGGCTTCTACACCGGCACCGAGCAGGGGACACGCACCATTGACCTTGGCTATCACCCGAAGCTTGTTCTGGTGTTCCCCGCCGTTTATCCGCCGGTTTTCAATCTGTCTTCCGATAACAGCCGGTTGATTTGCCTGTGCGGTATGGCAGGAAGAACGCTTTCCTCCTCGGGTATCCAGCTGACCAACAACGGGTTCAAGCTCACACAGACGGAGGATACCGGGGTCGGAAACACGCTCACCAAGCTGAATTGGGAAAGCGCCGACTACATTTATTGTGCTATGCACTAAAATATAATAAGAAAAGCTCTCGGAATTGTTGATTTTTCCCGTTCTGTTGTGTTATACTGAACCAAACAACAGTAAAGAGGGCTTTTTTTATGTCAAAAACATTCGACAGCAAGGGCGTTTATTCCCTTTTGCTTACCCCGTTCCATGAAGACCGCACCATTGACTTCAAGGTTTATGAAGAATATGTTGAGTGGCAGTCCCGTCAGGGTGTTCAGCACCTGTTTGCCTGCTGCGGCAGCTCCGAGATGAAGGAGCTGACTCTGGCAGAGCGGCTGAAGCTTGCCGGCCTTGCCGTGCAGCACGCCAACGGTCTTCCCGTTGTTGCCACTGCCAACATTGAGCCGTCCTGGTTCGCACAGGTGGAAGAAGTCAAGGCCATGGAGCAGACCGGAGTCAGCGGCCTTGTCTTTATCACCAAGGGCTTCGGCAATGATTCCGAGCGTTTGTTCCAATACATTTCCGAGCTGAGCACACACACGACTCTGCCCGTCATGCTTTACGAGTTCCCCGGTGACAAGCCGCATTTGATGGCTGCCGACTGCTACGGAAAGCTTGTTAAGACCGGCCGTGTCGTTGCTGTTAAGGACACCACCTGCAGCATCGACATGATTCGTGAAAAAATCGCCGTTCAGGGTGATTCCGCCGTGCTCCAGGCAAACATCCCTTATTTGATGGAAGCATACGAGTCCGGCGCAAGAGGTGTTGTGGCGACCCCGACCTCCTGCGGTGCTTATCTGTTCGGCAAAATGTACGATGAATTCTTTGTTCAGAACGACCGTGAAGCCGCCAACAAAACCCATCAGCAGATTTGCCTGCTTGACAACGCCATTGATTCCGGCTTCTGTGCAAGTGCAAAGTATCTGGTCAGCCTTTGCGGCATCAACATGAACTGGTACACCAGAGGCTCACATGAATTGAATCCGCAGCGTCTGAAATCCCTGCGTGTTTTCTTCGATTGGGCCAAGGCAAACGACTTCAAATTCTACAACGACTGATTTTGATAATCCTACCGGGATAAGGGTGATGACCATGGAAGACGCCATCGTATTTTCTACCGCTTTTCGAGGTTACAGCTACCGTGAGGTGGATGATTACATCGACCGTATGCAGGAGGCTGAAAAAGAGCTTCGGGAAGGCTGTGAAACGCTGCAAAAAAAATATGATACGGTTTGCGAACAGCTGACAAAGGCTGTGCAGGAAAGAGACCGTGCCGTTTCCGATTGCACCACGCTTTCTGCCGCACTGAAAAAGCTGCGGCAGGATGCTCTTATCCGTCAAGCCGAAAACACGGAGGATTACAAGGCCAAATATGAAGCCGCCGCTGCGGAGCTGAATGAACTGAAAGCCCGGCAGGCAAACCTTAAGATCCCGGATGACGGCGGTGTCAGAGCGGCCTCCGATATGCTCAGCGAGGTTGCTCAGACGATTCAGAAGCTGGAGGCGGATGCACGCCGCAAGGCAGAAGCATTGACGCTTTCCGCAAAGCTTGAAAAAGCGCAGACCACTTTGATCAAAACCAGAACCATCAGTGAGGTTCGCTGTTTGGAAGAAATGCTCAGCGGCTTTTTAGCAAAATATGCGGCAGAGGAACCGCAGAACGAAGAAAAAACCTCTATTGAACTGTATCCGGAAAATTGACCGGATACAGTTTTTTGACTTTGAAACAGGATGGTAGATCCCCATGAGAATGAGAAAGAAAAAGTACCTGGACGAACGCCTGGAGCAATGTGCCGACTACCTTTTTTCCATGAAGTGCGATGACCGCAACTATCTCACCGCCATTGAAGAAAAAGAGTATATCGACCTTGCCGGGCTTTTCGGCAATGATAACCCGGTCGTGCTGGAGGTCGGCTGCGGAAAAGGGCGTTTTGCGTGCGAATTGGCGAAGTCTGACCCGAACATCAATGTATTGGCTTTGGAAAAAAGCAAAAATGTGATCGTTATGGCGTGCGAAAGCGCAAAAAAACAGAATATTTCCAATGTTCGCTTTTTGCACGGCGGTGCGGAATACCTGGAAAAATTCCTGCGGCCGGCTTGTGTGGAACGGATCTACCTGAACTTTTCCTGCCCGTTCCCGAAAAACAGCTATGCCAACCACCGCCTGACCAACGAGCGGTTCCTGAAAAGCTATGCCGTTGTGCTCAAGCCCGGTGCGGAAATTCACCAGAAAACGGACAATATGCACTTTTTTGAATACTCCGTGGAACAGCTCACACAATTCGGTTTTGCACTGAAAAATGTGTCGCTGGATTTGCACAATAGCTCTTTTGAAGGCAACATCGAAACCGAATATGAGCACCGCTTTGCCTCACAGGGCTTCCCGATCTACCGATTGGAGGCTTATTTGAAATGAAGCGCGGATGGATCGTCGGTGCAGGCGATTTTTCAAAGGAGTTTTTTCAGCCTAAGCCGGGTGACACCATCATTGCGGCGGATGGCGGCTGGCTTCGTCTGAACCGGCTCGGCATACAGCCCGATTTGGCGGTCGGCGATTTTGATTCACTCGGCTATGTGCCGCAGGATGTAAAGGTCGTGCGACATTCACCGGTCAAGGATCAAACCGATTTGTTTCTGGCAGCGCAGGAAGCGATTGCGTGCGGCTGCGATGAGCTGATGCTTTTCGGCGGAACCGGCGGACGCCTGGCGCACACGCTTGCCAATCTGCAGATGCTTTCCTGCCTGGAAAAGCAGGGCATCGCTGCTTATCTGACGGATGACGCTCTGACCGCAACAGCCCTGCAAAACGGCACACTGACCTTTGACCCGATATGCGAGGGTTATCTTTCGGCTTTTGCTCACGGGTCAGCAGCGTACGGCGTTTCACTTACGGGGCTGAAATACCCCTTGTCCGATGCTGTTTTGACCCCGGACTTTCCACTCGGGGTCAGCAATGAATTTACCGGCGTACCGGCAACCGTTACGGTGCGGCAGGGTACGCTCCTGGTGCTTTGGAACAGCCGGAACCGAATTCCGAAAAGGGAGAAATGCGAATGAAGCTGAACGGCGTTATTTTTGATTTGGACGGTACCTTGATCGATTCCATGTTTATCTGGGATGATTTGAGCTATGATCTGCTGGTCAGCAACGGTATTACGCCCAGAGATGATTTGCGTGCCAAGGTCAGCACCATGTATCTGGATGAATCGTCCCGTTATGTAATCGAAGAATACGGTCTGCCCTGCACGGTGGAGCAGGTGAATCAATATATCAATGACCGTGTCGAGCATTTTTACCTGCACGAAGTCAAGCCGAAGCAGGATATTATTCCGTTTTTGGAGCGGCTGAAAGCCGCCGGAATACCCATGTGTGTCGCAACGGCAACGGAGCGGAAGCTTGCCGTGCCTGCTTTGGAGCATAACGGAATGACGCATTATTTCAGCGAGATCCTGACCTGCCGTGAGGTCGGTCAGAACAAAAACAGCCCGTTGATTTTTGAACAGGCTTTGACCCGGCTCGGTTCGGGCAGGCACGAAACGGCGGTTTTTGAGGATTCCCTTCATGCTGTTACCACCGCAAAAGCTGCCGGTTTCCCGACATTTACCATTTTCGACAGTACCTCCGAACAAAATAAAGAAAAGCTGATTCAGCTCAGCGACCGTTATTTTTATCGCTATGCCGAACTGAACGGCTGTTTTGAAAACTTAAATTTTTAAGAAAAATTGACCGGACACCGTTTCTGTGATAGAATAGAGCAAAAGGAGGTTATGTATCATGAAAAAAATCATTTGTGTGCTTCTCACGCTTGCCCTTGCAGTTTCTTTTGCTGCCTGCCAAAAGAAAGGCGGAAAAGCAGACGAAACGACCACCGATAATTATCATCCCGGCGAATGGGTCACCGACGAAAAAGGCGTTATCCAGACCACGCTTTCACCGCTTCTTGTCACCGACAAAAACGGTGAAGCCGTCACCAAAGCCGTGAGCGGAAAAGACGGTAAAACAAAGTACGAAGCCGTTACCACCTATGTTTACTCGATTCAGACCAATCCGGCCCGTGAAGGCGAAACACTGCCCCCCGAGCCGACTGCGCAGACCGTTCCCGTCGGCAACACGCTGCCCAGCCAGAACAAGGCATGGCCGACCGACGCTTTTATGAGTGCTCTGCCCAAGGCGGCAAGCAAGGTTGATTTTCTTTCAACCTCTTCCGGCAAAGAAGGGCATTGTGCGTCTATCAGCCTTAATAACTTTACCTATGAGCAGTTCCTCGGTTACATCAAAATACTCACATCCTCAGGCTTTGCTCAGAGCTACGGCAACAAGGATTTTCCCGCCAAAGCCGAAAAAGGTGCGGCATACTATTACGGCACCGTTGCCAAAGGGCTTTATGTGACGGTCGTGTTTTACACCGATGAGGCACCTTACCGCAACTGTGATTTGAGCATCACCGCAGCCGATTACGATGTCGGCGGCATTTACAAAACCATGACCGCTCAGCCGTAAGCTCAGGGAAGGAAACAGAAAAAACATGAATGTCTTTGATTTTGACAACACCATCTACGATGGGGAAAGCTTTGTCGATCTGTTCAAAATGATGCTTTTGCGTGACGCATCCGTTTTACGCCACATTCCCCGTATGGTCTCGGGCGTTTTTCAATATAAAATCGGTACGCTTCGCCTGGATGAAGGTATGGCTCGTTATTCCAAATATGTGGAGCAGTATCTGGCAAAGGTGCCGGATATGCACGCCATTGTCATGGAATTCTGGGACAATAACATTCACAAGATCAAGCCGTTTTATGAAGATGTTCGTCACGAGGATGACATTGTTATTTCCGCTTCGCCGGAAATGGTTATCGGCGAGATTTGCCGGCGCATCGGTATCAATCATTACATCGCTTCGCAGGTCGATCCCGTCACGGGGCGCATTGAGAATATGTGCTTTCGTGAAAACAAGGTGAAAGCATTCCGCAAGTATTATCCCGATGTTACCATCGACTGCCTTTACACCGATTCCATGCACGACAAACCGCTTATGGATATTTCCAGGCACGTGTTCATGGTGAAAGGAAACACCTACAAACAAATAAAATAAAGACAATACCGCACAATTCAGGTGAACGAATTGTGCGGTATTGCCTAAAAATGAGCTGTCGGTTTTCATTCTTCACGAAAGCCGACAGCCTTTTGTTATCCGGATACTTTTTTCGGTTTGAACAAGACCGAATCCAGCTTTTGCATCAGCCAATGGAACAGGAACGAAATAACAAGTGTCAAAGCCAGCACCACGGCAAAGAACAAAACCGGGTGCGGCGCAAGCCCCTGTTTGCAAAGCAGCTTCATCGGCAGACGCTGTAAGATGAAAATTTCAAAGGTGTGTTTCCCGATCCATTCCAGCACCCGGTTGTGGACGGTAAATTTCATAGACCCGAATACGACCAGCAGCGCAAAACAGAACGCTTCGGCAACACGCCACCCGATCGCACGGCTGATCCAATGCGTGTAGCGCAGCCCGACGGCGAAAACCAGCATGACGGCGAGCCAGATGAGATTGTTCCTTGTGACAAACGGAATGATTTTTGTTTTGAAAAGGGAAAACCACATTCCCAGCGGATAGCAAAGAACCGTATCGTACCACCAATAGCCCTGATACTTTGACACGACAAGCATATAAACCACCGTCAGCACGGTGACCAGAGCGGCGGCAAGAGCCTTTCGCTTGCCGAGCAGCGAGAAGGCAAGCCATGTGATCGCATACAGCACAAGCATGGCAAAAATATACCAGTTGCTGTTGCCTAAATTATCCCACGCAAGGAATGCGCCGATAATTTTTCGGGCGGAAAAGCCCGAATAAAACAGAAAGCCGACCGCCAAAAACGGAAGCAGCGCCAAATCGTAATGCAGAAGCGTTTTCAGAAAGCGGTTTTTCGGAAACGAGCGGACATAACCGCTGCCCTTTTTTTGAATGGCTTCACACACGCCGTAGCCGGAATAGAACAAAAACAGCACCACGATCAGCTGCCCGAGCTCATCGGAAATACGGCCGCCGATAACATCCAGCGTGTCTTTGTACGGGCTGCAATAGCTCCGGAAATGGCTGAGCATGACCAGTAAAATGAAAATGCCGCGCAGGGAGTTGGTGGTGCGCATGGAAAGTGCATCTTCCCGCTCAAAGCCTTTCAGACTGACCTTCATGCCGATGCACGCCAGAACGGCCAATGCCCCGTAGTAAACGATCATGCGCTTCCTCCTGTCTTTATTGCTGCTTCTTGTTTTTCAGCTTTTTTTCTTCCTTCAGCTTTCTTCGTGCTTCCTGTTCCGCCTCAATCCTCTTTTGGCGTTCCTCTTCCTCAAAAGCTTTCTGTGCCCGTACTTTATCAAACTTCATCTTCAGAATGATGCCGACAACCAGAGCAAGCACCAGCAAAATGCCGAGCCACAGGAACATACATAACCCGAAAATCGGGTGGCAGATTCCGCAGACCTTGCATTTCGGGTGCGTCACGCCGGTTTTTTCCGTCCAGCGGGGCACCTCAAAGGTTATTTCATCGCTATACGGGGAATAAACCGGTTCATCGTTGATGTATGCCACATAACGGATCAGCAGCTTCATGGTGTGCGCATCGTCACAATCGGACGACTCCAGCACAATGGTTTTTTCCTCATCGGAGGCATAGCCGATCTGCGTTTTCAACGAAACATTTTCATAATCGCCCGAACCGTGATCCAGCATGGCTTCAATACCGATCTGTGACTGGATCTGTGTGGTCAGCCAGGTTTCGGCTTCTTTGGTTTTTTCCGAAGTATCAAAGCGCAGGGAAAGATAGGGCATTTCATTGTTCTCATCGTATTTTACCTGTGCATCCCGGATGACGGGTTTGTCCAGCTCGGTCGGTGCCTTGCCGAAGTCGGCATCCCGGCGCACGGTGTAAACATCCGTCCAGTCGGAAGCTAAAATACGGGACTCTCCGTCCACAAAAATATTGACCGCCAGACGCAGACGGAAATAGAGAGAATGGTTGGCAAGGTCAAACACATAGCGAGGGGTACCGTCCGGAGACTTTTTGCTGTCAACCGTACACAAATCGCCTGCCAGCTCACGGTTGGCTTCCGTGTTCAGATAGAACAGCTCAATGGAGCGCACCGCATCACCGGCATACAATTCACGGCAAAAGCTCGGGGTCGTCATGATGCTGTCCCACAAGCTGCTGTAGTGCCATTCGCCGTTGTCAATGCGGTAATCCAGCTGCAAATACGGCAAAATCTGTTCGATGTTGTATTTTTCTTCCCGTTCGGCATCACTGTAAAGTGTGAAGTTTGTAAAACGGTCGGTGAAGGCGCAGCTGACATTTACTCTTTCGCAGTATCCGTCATCAAACACCTTGAATTTAACCATATACGGGGTATCCAGTTTGTCCAGTTTGATCTCTGCCTGAGCAGGTATTGCGCCTGCCAGTAAAATTACGATGGTGAGCACCCATGCCGTAAGCTTTTTCATACCATTCCTCCGCTGCGTGTAAATATACTTTTATTTTATTCCCGTTACCGTCAAAAATCAAGAGAAATCTCTAAATGTGTTTGACTATGCCGGAATCGGCGAGTATAATGGTAAAAAACGATCAAATCGAAAGGTCGAAGCAAATGGCATTTGGTAAAAAAAGCCGTGAAATAGACATGACAAACGGACCGCTGGTGGGAAAGGTTCTGCTTTTCGCTCTGCCGCTCATGTTTTCCGGCATATTGCAGCTTCTCTACAACGCTGCCGATATTGTGGTGGTCGGCCGCTATTGCGGAAACACTTCGCTGGCGGCAGTCGGCTCGACCGGCTCTCTGGTCAACCTGATCATCAATGTTTTTGTCGGTCTGAGCATCGGTGCCGGTGTGACCGTTGCCAACCGGATCGGAGCGGCGGATCGTGTCGGCGTTCACGATGCCGTACACACGGCGGTCGCCGTAAGCCTTATTTCCGGTGCGGTGTGCGCCTGCATCGGCATCGTTTTTTCCCGCACCTTTCTGACGATGATGGGTACCCCGGACGATGTGCTGGATTTGTCCTCCCTTTACCTGAAAATCTACTTTTCCGGTATGCCGGCGCTCATGTTCTACAACTTCGGCTCCGCCATTCTGCGCTCCATGGGTGACACCCTGCGGCCTCTTTATTTTTTAACCTTTTCGGGCTTGGTCAATGTGGCACTCAATGTGCTGTTTGTGCGCAGCTTCCACATGGATGTGGCAGGGGTCGGTCTGGCAACCGTTTTGTCGCAAATCATTTCTGCCGTGCTGGTTCTGCTTTGCCTGCTGCGTATGGACGGAATCTGCCGGCTGTTTCTCCGGGATATTGCCATTCACAAAAAGGAACTGCTTGAAATTGTCCGTATCGGTGTTCCGGCGGGCTTGCAGGGAGCTTTGTTTTCCATTTCCAATGTCATCATTCAGTCCTCCATCAACACCTACGGCTCGGTCGTTATGGCGGGGAACGCCGCCAGCGCAAACATTGAGGGTTTCACCTACACCGCCATGAACTCCGTTCATCAGGCCGCCGTCACCTTCACCAGCCAGAATGTCGGTGCGAAAAAGACGAAGCGTATCAGTCGGGTCTTCGCCGTCACGCTTTTGACGGTCATCGTCATCGGCGTGGCAATGGGCGGTCTTTCCTACCTGTTCCGCAACTCACTGCTCAGCCTTTATTCCAAAGACCCTGCCATTCTGCCTTACGGTTCGCTGCGTATGCGGTATATTTGCTTCCCGTATTTCCTGTGCGGTATTCTGGATGTGATCGTCGGCATGATCCGGGGTATGGGGCAATCGACCGCACCCATGATCGTGACCGTGTTCGGCACCTGCCTGCTGCGCATTGTCTGGATCTACACAATTTATCAGGCAAACCCGATGCTGGAGATGATTTATATCACTTATCCGATTTCATGGATTGTGACGGCTTTGATCCAAACCGTTTGCTATGTTTGGGTGAAAAAACGGCTGATCCGAAAGCTGAATATACATGACGAACCCGTTTCAGCTGCCTGAGTACCGCCGTGCCGGATTTTTTCGGCACGGTTTTCTTTTTCTTAATACATATTTGACTTTTCTTTAACAGTCGGCTATTATACTTCATAGATTGAAAAGGAGTGAACCAAGTGCTTGAATTAAAGGGAATCACCAAAACTTATTACGCCGGCAGCACCGAGGTGCGAGCCTTGCGGGATGTCAGCGTCAATTTTCGTGACAGTGAATTTGTTGCCGTTCTCGGTCAATCCGGCTCCGGCAAAACAACGCTGCTGAATGTCATCGGCGGGCTTGACCGCTATGAACGGGGCAACCTGATCATCAACGGCCGCTCGACGGCGGATTATGCCGACATGGACTGGGACGGATACCGCAACCATTCGATCGGTTTTGTATTCCAAAGCTATAATCTGATCATGCATCAGACCGTGCTTGCCAATGTGGAGCTTGCACTTACCCTTTCCGGCGTTTCCAAAGCCGAGCGTAAACAGCGTGCCAAAGATGTGCTGGAAAAAGTCGGATTAAAGGAACAACTGCACAAAAAGCCCAATCAGCTTTCGGGCGGTCAGATGCAGCGTGTCGCCATTGCCCGTGCGCTCGTCAACAACCCGGATATTCTGCTGGCAGACGAGCCGACCGGCGCATTGGATTCACAGACAAGCGTTCAGATCATGGACTTGATTCGTGAAATCGCCAAAGACCGTCTGGTAATCATGGTCACGCATAACCCGGAGCTGGCAGAGCAGTATGCCAGCCCGATCATCCGCCTGACGGACGGTGAGATCACAGATGACACCAACCCCTACACCGATGAAGCGTGTGAAAAGGATCAGGAAAATCTCCCGCCGCCGCACAAAACCAAAAAGCGCCGGAAGAGCAAAGAAG
>JAZUJI010000200.1:0-2774 GCA_045642685.1 Acutalibacteraceae bacterium
CCGCAAAAATCTTCCGGCATAGGTTCTTCTCCGTCATAAACCGTTAACTGCCAGTCGTTCCCCTGCGGAGCAAGCACGCCGATCCCGCTGCCTTCGTGAAAAATCCTTCCCGTACCGTAGGGAATGTCGTATTCAAAATGATACCAGTATAAGCCGACTTCTTCAATATGCCAGTCGATGTGCCACCATTCTTCGCTGTTTCCCTCCATACCTTCCCAATACAGGTCAAAAAAACGGGTCGCTTCGTGGTCACGGTGCACCGCCAGGCGCACACTGCGGCAGCGAAGCTCACGGGGCAGGATAACACGCAAAGAAACGGTGCTGCCCGCCGGGAGCGCACCGAATCGGCTTTTATGCAGTTGATTGCGGGAATTATAAGGAATATAGTGCATGATCAAACTCCGAGTCCTTGAAGAAATATTTTGGCAAGACCGAGATAAATCAAAAGAGTAACGGCATCAACGATGGTGGTGATCATGGGGCCTGCCATGAGTGCCGGGTCAAGCTTCACCGCTTTGGCGGCGAGCGGAAGTGTACAGCCGATGACCTTTGCCAGCACCACGGCGCAGAACATCGCCGAACAGATGACCAGAAACACTTCGATCCCGCCGGAGCTCCAGCCGACAAATTGCAGCAGATAAAGGCGTGCCATGTTGGCAACAGCAAGAATCGAACCGCAGATGATGCCGATGCGCAGCTCTTTCCACAAAATGCGCAGATAATCTTTCGGTTCAATGTCACCGGTCGCCAGACCGCGTATGGCAAGGGTCGAGGTCTGGTTGCCTGCGTTTCCGCCGGTGTCCATGAGCATGGGAATAGCGGCGGTCAGACCGGCGACCATGGCAAGCATATTTTCAAAGCTTTCAATGATGCGCCCCGTAAAGGTTGCGCTGATCATCAGGATCAGCAGCCACGGAATCCGGTTTTTGGCAAGCTTGAAAACACTTGTTTTCAGATAGGATTCGTCCGAGTGGAAGACCTTGGCCATTTTTTCGAAGTCTTCGGTGTTCTCGGCATCGATGATATCGACAACATCGTCAACGGTGATGATACCGACCAGGCGGCCTTCGTTGTCCGTGACCGGTACACTGAGCAGATCGTATTTACGGACAATATCGGCGACTTCTTCCTGATCATCCAGTGTTTTTACGCTGATGAGGGATTCATCATCATCCATAATGTCGGCAATCGGGACGGAATCATCGTTGAAAATCAGTTCACTCAAATCAACCGTTCCGACTAAGTGACGGGCTTTGTCGATGCAGTAGCAGGTGTAGATGGTTTCTTTATCAATACCGGTTCGCCGGATGTTTTCAATGGCTTGTCCGACGGTGATGGTGTCGTGGAGCTGCACCATTTCAATGGTCATAATGCTGCCGGCGGAATTTTCGGGGTATTGCAGAAAGCGGTTGATGAGCTGACGGGTTTCTTTGTCGGCGGTTTTGAGCACACGGGTGACCACATTCGCCGGCACTTCCTCCAGAAAGTCCACCGTATCGTCGAGGAACAGCTCGTCCACCAATTCACTCAGCTCACGGTCGGTGATGGAGTTCACGATATTCATCTGATCCTCCGGCTCCAGATAGGCAAAGACATCGGAAGAAAGGTCTTTCGGTAAAATGCGGAACACCAGCAGCTGTGACTTCGGCTCCAGTTCGCTGAAGTATTCGGCGATATCAACCTCATTCATCTCGGAAAGCTCGGATTTGAGTGTTCCGAATTTGCCCTGACTGAGCCATTCGTTCAGAGTAAGGATTTTTTCTTCATCCATAAAAAATAACGCTCCTTCTGCGCCGGACGGCACAAAAAGAGCGTCGCAAAAAGCTCAGATATTCTGCCTGCCAAAAGAAGACGGAAATCTGCTGCGAAGCTTGAGCCGGACGGCGGTATTCGGTTTTGAAATTTCAACGCATCGTAAAGGGATACTGTCCGCGCTGTCCATACAGGCTGCCTCCTTTTGGTTTTGATACAATTAGTTTATCCCCATTTTTTTCGTTTGTCAAGAAAAAAGCGCATCGGATCATCAGCTTTTTCGGGTGTCTGCGTTATTTGATTTTTTCAATTTTTACACCGGAATAGTAATGAAGCAGGATCTCATCCCACTTTTTGCCCTGCCTTGCCAGATAGTCCGCTCCGTACTGGCTCAGTCCCACGCCGTGCCCGTATCCGAGGGTCGTGAAGAAAAACGAACCGTTTCGGTATTCGTAAGTGAACACATTGCTTCGCAGACCGAACACCTGCTTGAATTCCTGCCCGGTGCACGCCGTTCCGCCGACGGTGATGCTTTTGACGAAACCGTTTTTGTCTGCCTGAACGGTTCCGATCCATTCCTGCGGTTTTTCGCCGAGCTTGCAGCCGTCAAGTGCTTCGGCACGCTCCGTAAATTCCTTTTCGTTCAGCGCAACGGTCTGTGTGCAGTCAGGGGAGAGCTTATCACCGGGGCTTTTGACACTTTTCAGGTACGGGATCTCTCCGCCCCATACCTGTTCGGCGCTGAGTGTAACACCGCTGTTGTTTGCGTGAAAGGCGGCGATGATCGGTTCGCCGTCATAGGTGATTTTCCGGTCAATCACCGCCTGTACGGCTGCGGTCAGCTTCTTTTCATAGCTTTCGGTTTTGCTGCCCCATTTTTTCTTTCTTGCCTCGGGCGATAAATAACCCTGATGGTGACCGGCGTCATCGGAAATATCCGCTCCGTTGAGAGCCGGGTCGGGTTCGCTTTGCTTGCGCAGAAAAAAAGTGTGTGCGGCGACCGCCTGCGCCTTGAGCGCTTC
>JAZUJI010000201.1:0-13021 GCA_045642685.1 Acutalibacteraceae bacterium
CGGCATATTTGGCGGAAACCATTCAGGAGCGCGGCTTGCAGGATAAGCTGAAGCTGAAAGCGGGCATTTTCGGTGCCGAAGCGTGGACAAAGGAAATGCGCAGCGATATCGAAAAAAAGCTCGGCATTAAGGCATATGATATATACGGCCTGACGGAAATTTCCGGCCCCGGCGTTGCTTATGAGTGTTCTGACCAAACCGGTCTGCATATCAATGAAGACAATTTTATTGCCGAAATCATTAACCCGAAAACCGGTGAGGTGCTTCCGGACGGCGAAAAGGGTGAGCTTGTTTTCACCAGTATTACCAAAGAAGCGTTTCCGCTGCTGCGCTACCGCACGAAGGATATTTGTGTTCTTTCAAACGAACCGTGTCCTTGCGGCCGTACCTTCCGCAAAATGTCAAAGCCGATGGGTCGAAGCGATGATATGCTCATTGTCAAGGGTGTCAATGTCTTTCCGTCACAGATCGAGTCGGTCCTGGTCAGTAAGGGTTATCCGGCAAATTATCAGATTATTGTCAGCCGTGAGCATAACAGCGATATTCTCGAAGTAAATGTTGAAATGACTCCCGAAATGTTCTCGGATTCTCTCGGTGCCATTTCCGCCAGAGAAAAGGAATTGATCGATGCAATGAAGGCGATGATCGGCATTTATGCCAAGGTGCGCCTGGTTGCGCCGAAGACCATTGAGCGCAGCGAGGGAAAGGCCGTTCGCATCATTGATAAACGCAACCTGTATTGAACAAAGGAGGCTGTGAAAATGACCGTTAAACAAATCTCGGCTTTTGTCGAAAACACACCCGGTTCGCTTGAAAAATTCACGGAGGTTCTCAACCGCAATCAGATCGATATGCGTGCCCTTTCCTTAGCGGAAACCGAAAACTTCGGCATTGTTCGTGTGATCGTCAGCGATTCCTGCAAAGCATCGAATGTGCTGAAGGAGGAGGGCTATGTCTTTTCCGTCACGCCGGTGCTTGCCGTTGAACTGCCGGATTCTCCCGGCGGATTGTATCAGATCCTCTGCACACTTCGGGAAGCCGCTATCAATGTGGAATATGTCTATGCCTTTACGGCACGCAAGAAGGATGTCGCCTACATGATTTTCCGTGTGACGGATAACGATAAGGCGATCGAAGCACTGGAGAGTCACGGCGTTCACCTGTTATCTCAGGATGAACTGGAAGCCATGTAAAAGAAACAAGTGAGGAACATCTATGGCAAAACAGATTGTAATCGCTTCCGGTAAAGGAGGTGTCGGTAAATCTTCGGTTTCGGCAGGGCTTGCCATAGCTCTGCAGCACAGCGGTTTTCATGTTCTGCTGGTCGATTGCGACATAGGCCTTCGCAGCCTGGATTTGATTCTCGGTGCGGGAGCAGATATGCTCTTCCATTGGGGCGATGTGATTCAAAAGCGCTGCAAGCCCGTTCAGGCGATCGTTTCGACGGCGGCAGGGCTGCCCCTGCTGTGTGCACCCGGCGATTTTGAGCCGGCATATACACCCGAAGCCATGAGGAATATGATGAAATTTTATGAAGATTCATTTGATTTCATCCTTTTTGATTCGCCGGCGGGAATCGGTTGGGGGTTGGAGCTTGCCGCAGCCGCCGCAGACAGCGGGATTCTTGTGGCAACCCCCGATGAGGTTTGCGTGCGAAGCGGTCAGATCGCAGCGGATGTGTTGGCTCGTATGGGTGTCACCGATACCCGGCTGGTGATAAACCGCTTCGATTCACGGTCTGTTTCCAGGGGGAAGCTGCTGAACATTGATGAGGTGATCGATTTCACACATCTGCGTCTGCTTGGTGTGGTGCCGTTGGATTCGACCATAACCTTCGGCATGAGCAGAGGGCAGAAGACGGACGAAAAGAGCAAGGCGATGAAAGCCTTTGAACGCATTGCCGGGCGGCTTAACGGAAAACACATTCTGCTTGAAATTGACTGATTTTTTCAATTCATATCCCTATGAAAAAATATTTGACTTATTTCAAATGTTTTGATAAAATGAATGGTAACGATAAGGCTGTTTGTCTTGTCGGGCTTTGCCGATTTTACGGTAAACTCCACTTCTTCAATCCACCGATGTTGTTGCACCGTAACAGAAAGGGAAAACTATGAATATTGCCTTGATCGCACATGACGCCAAAAAAGAGCTGATGACGCAGTTTTGCATCGCATATTGCGGCATTCTCAGCCGCCATTCGCTTTGCGCAACAGGTACAACGGGTAAAATGGTCAGTGAGGCAACCGGCCTGCAGATCCAAAGCTTTCTAAGCGGTTCTCAGGGCGGTGATCAGCAGATCGCCGCACGAATTGCCTGCAACGAAATCGATTTACTTCTCCTGTTCCGTGATCCGCTCAACCCCAAGCCGCATGAGCCGAATGAAGCAACGCTGCTGCGTCTTTGCGATGTTCACAATATTCCGGTCGCAACCAACATTGCAACGGCTGAGGCAATTATTCACAGTCTCGAACGCGGCGATTTGGATTGGCGTGATATTGTAAACCCGAAATAATTTCCTGCATCTTTGGGCGGACAGGTGTTGTCCGCCTAATCTGTTTGTCAGGATGAACCCGAAAGGAATCTATTATGGCTTTAGTCACCAAAGCAATAAAAGGCACGCAGGATTTACTGCCGTGCGAGAGCTACAAGAATCAGTATGTTGAGCGCAGCATGCTCGACATTGCCCTGAAGTTCGGCTTCAAAGAAATCCGCACCCCCGTTTTTGAACACACGGAGCTGTTCAGCCGCGGGGTCGGTGACACCACCGATGTGGTGCAGAAAGAGATGTATACCTTTGACGATAAGGGCGGCCGTTCCATCACGCTTCGCCCGGAGGGTACAGCAGGGGCGATGCGTGCTTTTTTAGAGCACGGCCTGTTCAATGAGCCGCTGCCGCTGAAGGTCAGTTACCTTACATCCTGCTATCGCTACGAAAAACCGCAGGCTGGCCGCTTGCGTGAATTTCATCAGTTCGGTGTGGAATGTATCGGCACGGCTTCCCCGGCGGCTGATGCGGAGCTTATCAGCGTAGCACATCAGATTTTCTCGTTTCTCGGTGTTCAGGGGATAACGCTGGAAATCAATTCCATCGGCTGCCCGACCTGCCGTAAGCTTTACCACAAGGCACTGCAGGCGTATTTTGAGGCGAAAAAAGCGGAGCTTTGCCCGACTTGTCTGGATCGCCTGGAGCGCAACCCGATGCGTATTCTGGACTGTAAGAATCCGGAATGTAAAGAGATCGCCGTCGGTGCACCGAAGGTGCTTGACTATATTTGTGAAGACTGCGCAGCTCATTTTGACGCTGTGAAGGATCATCTGGATGCGATGAACATTCCCTATATCATCAACCCGACGATCGTGCGGGGGCTGGATTACTACACACGCACGGTCTTTGAATTTGTTTCCACGCAAATCGGTGCGCAGGGCACGGTTTGCGGCGGCGGCCGTTACGACGGGCTGGCAGAAGAGCTCGGCGGCAGCGCAACGCCGTCCCTCGGTTTTGCTATGGGCATCGAACGCCTGATGCTGCTTATTCAGGCGCAGAATACGCCGCTGCCCGAGGAGGAAAGACCCGATTTATTTTTTGTCACGATGGGTGATGAAGCTAACTGCAAAGCAGCGCAGCTTGCCTACTCCATGCGGGAAAACGGCGTAGCCGTTCAGTATGATATTCTCGGCCGCTCTGTGAAAGCACAGATGAAATATGCCAACAAAATCAACGCACGCAACACGGTCGTTATCGGCGAAAGTGAATTGGAAAGCGGTGTGGTCACTGTTAAAAATATGGATGGTGACGACGGTGCGGAATTACCGCTGGATGGTTTTGACGATGCGTTTGAAAGCTATTTGATCCAATCGGAAATGAAAAAAATCGCCGATGGTGACGGTGTGAACGGAATTGACCTTGCTCAGCTTCTGGGCGGGAAAGAATAAGGAATTTTATCCAAAGGGAGATAATGATATGGACTTTATGACAGGATTAAAGCGCACCGACTATTGCGGTGAGCTTCGCACTGCCGATGTCGGCCGTGAAGTAACGGTTGCCGGTTGGGTGCAGCGTCAGCGTGACCTCGGTGCCTTGATTTTCATTGATTTGCGGGATCGTACCGGTATTGTTCAGCTTGCGTTTGATGATAATACCGACCGGGCGGTTTTTGATAAGGCTTTTTCGGCAAGAAGTGAGTTCGTTCTCATGGCAAAGGGTGTTGTCCGTGAGCGTTCCTCCAAAAACACCGAGATTCCGACCGGTGAGATCGAAATTGAAGTGAACGATCTTCGTGTGCTTTCCAAGAGCGAAACGCCGCCGTTCGACATTGTGCCGAACTGCCAGACCTCGGAGCTGACCCGTCTGAAATATCGTTATCTTGACCTGCGCAGACCCGATTTGCAGTCGAACATTCTTCTGCGCCACAAGATCGCCAAGGTCACGCGGGATTATTTTGATGAAAACGGCTTTGTGGAAATCGAAACGCCGATCCTCATTCGTTCCACACCCGAGGGTGCCCGTGATTATATCGTCCCCAGCCGTGTGCACAAGGGCAGCTTTTATGCGCTTCCGCAGTCGCCTCAGCTTTACAAACAGCTTTCCATGGTGGCGGGCTTTGACCGCTATATGCAGATCGCCCGCTGTTTCCGGGATGAAGACCTGAGAGCGGATCGTCAGCCCGAGTTTACCCAAATCGACCTGGAAATGTCCTTTGTGGAAATGGATGATGTTCTTGCCATGGGCGAGGGCTATGTCACGCGCCTGTTCAAGGAAGTGCTGGATGT
This sequence comes from Acutalibacteraceae bacterium, assembly GCA_045642685.1. Taxonomy (GTDB): domain Bacteria; phylum Bacillota; class Clostridia; order Oscillospirales; family Acutalibacteraceae; genus UBA8612. The sequence continues at coordinate 4,774 of JAZUJI010000201.1, forward strand.
TGATGTTCAGACTCCCATTCTCCGCCTGACTTATCAGGAGGCAATGGAGCGTTACGGTTCCGATAAGCCCGACACCCGTTACGCTATGGAACTGTACAACCTGACCGAGGAGGTCAGAAACTGCGGCTTCAGCGTTTTCTCCGGTGCCGTTGCCGAGGGCGGCAGCGTCCGGGGTATCACGGCAAAGGGTGCGGTTTCAACGCTTACCCGTAAGGAAATTGATAAGCTCACGGAGTTTGTTAAGGGCAGCGGTGCCAAGGGTCTTGCATGGATCCGTTTGAATGAGGACGGTACCATGGCTTCCTCCTTTGCCAAGTTTATGACCGAGGATGAAATGCAGGCAATTCTTGCCAAGGCCGGTGCCGAAAAGGGCGATGTGGTTCTCATCATTGCCGACCGCAAGAATTCTCTGGTTCTTTCTACGCTGGGTCTTCTGCGTGGTGAGGTTGCCAGAAAACTTGATATAATTCCGAAAGATAAATATAATTTCCTGTGGATCGTGGAGTTCCCGTTCTTTGACTGGGATGAAGAGTTTGGTCAGTTTGTGGCCATGCACCACCCGTTCACCGCTCCGCTGGATGAATGTATTCCTTATCTGGAAAGTGATAAAGCCAGAGTGCGTGCCAAGGCGTATGACCTGGTTCTCAACGGCATTGAGCTTTCCTCCGGCTCCATTCGTATCACCAACCCCGAGCTTCAGGCCAAGATTTTCGAGCTGCTCGGGCTGACCGATGAGCAGGCACACGAGAAGTTCGGCTATCTGCTCGATGCGTTCCGCTACGGTGCACCGCCGCACGGCGGCATGGGTCTCGGGCTTGACCGTTTGATCATGCAGATGCTCGGCTGTGAGAGCCTGCGTGATGTTATTGCGTTCCCGAAGGTGCAGAATGCAACCGAACCGATGACCGAATGTCCGGCACCGGTCGATGATATCCAGCTGACCGATTTGGGGATCGGTGTGATTTCCGCAGAAAACAAGTAATTTAACCGTACGGAGGAAATACCGTGGGCATTTTTCATAAGCTGAGCAAGGGTCTTCAAAAAACACGCATTTCCATGGCGGGTGCGATCGACAACATTCTTTACGGCGTCAACGAAATCACCGACGATTTATTTGATGATCTGGAAGAAATTCTGGTCATGGGCGATGTCGGTGTGCCGACTGCGACCGAAATCATTGACCGTTTGCGTGCCAAGGTTGCCAAGGACAATTTGCGCAACGGGGAGCAGGTGCGTAAGGCGATCAAAGAGATCGTGGCAGAGCTGTTGGACGGCGGCGAGCAGTTGGATATGATCACCATTCCGTCTGTTATTCTCGTCATTGGTGTCAACGGTGTCGGCAAGACGACCACCATCGGCAAAATGGCGGCTATGTTTAAGGAACAGGGCAAAAAGGTCATTCTCGGTGCGGCGGATACATTCCGTGCGGCGGCGATCGACCAGCTTGAGATCTGGGCAGACCGTGCCGGTGTGGAAATTGTAAAGCATAAAGAGGGTGCCGATCCGGCAGCTGTTGTGTTTGACACGATCAACGCCGGTAAGGCACGCAATGCGGATATGATCATTATTGATACCGCAGGGCGTCTGCACAACAAGAAAAACCTGATGGATGAGCTTGCCAAAATTTACCGTGTGATCGACCGTGAGCTGCCGTATTCCGACCGGGAAAGTCTGTTAGTGCTGGATGCCACCACCGGGCAGAATGCCGTGAATCAGGCAAGAGAATTCAAAAATGTTGCCGAAATTACCGGTATTGTGCTGACCAAGCTCGACGGTACGGCTCGCGGCGGCGTTGTGCTTGCCATCAAGCATGATTTGAATGTTCCGGTAAAATTTGTCGGTGTCGGTGAGGGTATGGATGACCTTCAGCCGTTCAATCCGGCAGCGTTTGCCGAAGGGCTGTTCGATGTGACTCTGGAAGAGGATGAGCCGCCTGCACTTGAAGAAATTACGGATGAAACCGAAGGATGATCATGGATTATATTATTGCGACCCATAACATGAAAAAAAGGGATGAGCTGGCTCGCATTTTAGAGCCTCTCGGTGTGAATGTATTCACTGCCGATCAGCTGGGCATTTCCTTAACGGATGTGGAGGAAACAGGCACGACCTTTGCGCAGAATGCTCAGCTGAAAAGCCGAAGCGGCTGCAGAGAGAGCGGGATGCCCTGTATCGGTGATGATTCCGGCCTGCAGGTGGATGCTTTGGGTGGTGCGCCCGGCGTTTATTCGGCACGCTTTGCCGGTGAGCACGGAAACGATGCAAAAAACAATGCGCTTCTGCTCAAAAGAATGGAAAATGTGCCGGATGAAAAAAGGACGGCTCGTTTCGTCTGTACCGTCAGCTGTACATATCCGGATGGAAAAGAAATTCTTGTCAGCGGTACCTGTGAAGGAAAAATCGGCTATGAACCGAAAGGGGAGAGCGGCTTCGGCTATGACCCGCTGTTTATGGTCGGCGATAAAAGCTTTGCCGAAATGACGGCAGAGGAAAAGGATAAAATCAGCCACAGAGGCAATGCACTTCGTGCACTTGCCTGTGAGCTTGCCGAAGGGAATAACAAAAAATGACAAGCAAGGAACGAGCAGAGCTCCGGGGAAAGGCCAATGGTCTGGATGCTCTTTTTCAAGTGGGAAAGGGCGGCGTAACGGATGCGGTGATTGCGCAAACGGATGATGCCCTGCGTGCCAAAGAGCTGATCAAGCTCAAGGTGCTGACCGAAACCTGCCCCGAAACGACCCGGGAAGCAGCAGATAAACTGGCGGCGGCAACAGGTGCCGATGTGGTGCAGGTGATCGGCGGTGTGATGGTGCTCTACCGCTACAGCGAAGAACTCCATAGTGAGAAAAAAGAAGAAAAAAAGCGTCCTGCCACGAAAAAGCAGGCACGCAAAATGGGCTATAAAGTGAAACCCGTGCGAAAGCTTCGCAGGGACAATGACCGATGAAGCGCATCGGTATTTTCGGCGGTACTTTTAATCCGCCTCATATCGGGCATCGCAGGCTTGTCGAGCATATCCGTCAAACGGCTCAGCTCGACAGGCTTCTTGTCATTCCGACCTTTTTGCCGCCGCACAAGGTGTCTGCCGATTTGGCGAGCTGCGAGGATCGCCTGGCGATGTGCCGTCTGGCGTTTCCTGTCTGGTGTGAAGTGAGCGACCTTGAGATTCGGAGAGGCGGAAAAAGCTATACCGTTGATACTTTGACGGCATTAAAGGCCGAATATCCGGGCGATGAGCTGATTTTGCTGCTTGGTTCCGATATGATGCAGACCTTTGACCGGTGGTATCGGTACGAGGATATTTTGCGTATGTGTACGGTGTGCGTAACCTCCCGTGCGGACGGCGGACGGGACTTGGCGGAAGATAAAATCCCGGCTGTTTTTGAAAAATATCCGCTCCTTCGTTCGAATCTGCCGCCGTTTGAGGTCAGCTCAACACAGATCCGTCAGCGGATCCGGCAAGGTGACGATACCGACGGGCTGCTGCTGCCCGAGGTGCGTTCTTACATTGAGAAAAGAGGTTTATACCGTGCTTCAAAGCTATAAGGAGCTGCTGCAAAGCAGGCTGTCCGATTACCGTTATCGACATTCGCTCTGCGTGGCAAAATCGGCGGTGGAGCTGGCTGAACGCTATGGTGCGGATGCAGAAAAGGCGTTCCTTGCCGGCTTGCTGCATGATATCACAAAGGAAGCAAGCAAGGAAGAACATTTTGCTTTGTTTGCGAGCGGTCAGGTTGCCTTAACAAAGGCAGAGGCAGTGAACCCGAAGCTGTGGCACGCAATGAGTGCGCCCGTTTTTTTGAAGGAAAAGCTGCATATTACGGATGAAGAAATTCTTATGGCGGTTCGTTACCACACAACGGCTCGTGCGAATATGAGCCTGTTGGAAAAGGTGATTTATATTGCCGATTTTATTTCGGCGGATCGTGATTATGATGATGTGGAGATCGTGCGTGATTTAGCTAAACAGGGTATGGAGCAAACCATGCTCTACACACTGAATTACAGTATTCGGGAGCTGCTTACACGGGAGTGTGCCATTCACCCGGACAGCATTGCCTGCTATAATGAAACGGTTTTGAATAAGGGAAAAGAAAGCGCAATATAATAGAGGCGGAGGCGATTGAAATGGCTTTTGTACAAACGGATATCCGAAATATTTCCGAATCGGCGGTCAAGCTCATCAACGATGATTGGGCACTTGTTACGACCTGTGCGGACGGAAAGAAAAACACGATGACTGTCAGCTGGGGCGGTTTGGGTGAGCTTTGGGGGCGTGATGTGGCGTTTTTGTTCATCCGTCCGCAGCGTTACACCTATGAATTGCTGGAAAAAAGCGAATGGCTTTCGGTCAGCTTTTTCGGCGGAGAACGAAAGAAAGAGATGATGTTCTGCGGTCGGAATTGCGGTCGGGATGTTGATAAATTCGATGCCGCCGGTTTATCGACCGTTGAGCTGGACGGTGTGACCTGTGTGGAGCAGGCAAAAGTGAATCTTGTCTGCAAAAAGATTGCTTTTCAGGATTTGAACCCGGCAGGCTTTTTGGATGAAACCATTGAAAACGAATACACGAACCACGATTATCACCGTGTCTATGTGGTTCAGATCATGAAAACCTATATCAACAAATAATAAAAGGCAGCAAAAAGAGGCACCTTCCGCAAAGGAAGATGCCTCCGTTTTTTATTGTGCTGAGATTATGCAGCGGCACCGCCGTAGATGGTGAAATCTTTGTCAACGAATGTGCCGTTGTCTTCATCAACGAGAGACCAGGTCTTGTGGATGTCGAGAACCTTCAGAAGCGGAGATTCAAGACCGACGGAAATCTTTACGATACCGTAGACCTTAACATTGCCGACTGCCTGAATACCCTCCAGAGTCGGGTAGACGATGGTGGGATCCATCAGGAAATCAACCGGAATATTGAGTGTGTACTGGTCAGCACCGCTGGTGATGGTTGCAGAAACCTTAACACCAAGACCGACTTCAACAGCAACATCGATCACAACGATCTGCACAAGCTTAACATTTGCGCCGATCTGAAGGGTTGCCTCCACACGGGCAAAGGCGTTGAACTGGGAGCTTTCAGCGGTTTCTTCGCTGATTGCTCTGGCCTTGTTGTTGATGATCTCAATACCCTTCTGCTGAGAAGAGGTGAGAACGAGCTCGATCATGCCGTCAAAGTGGATAACAACTTTAGCGGTGATGCCGACGGTGATGGCCGGGCAGTTCGGGATGGCGACATCCATGGTGAATACCGGGATGACAGAATCGGAACCGGATTCCAGGCCGACGGTGGAAAGACCGTTCTTGATGCGGGCAAAGAAGTCAAGATCATCTTCGCCTTCTTCCATGTCTCTGGCAGCTTTTTCAGCAAGGGATGCTGCATAGGAGCCGGACACGGTGGTCTTGTCGGTTACATCATAATCCATGATCAGATAAGCTTCGTTGATCTGCTTTTTAGCAAGATCACCGTCGAACTTGGTGGTGATGTCGAAGTTGCGAACTTCGTACTTTTTGGTCAGGTTAACACCCTTGATGTCGCCGCCGACGGAAACATCAAAGCCGTTATCTTTGACAGCAAAGCTGACCTTCACGGGTCCGACATTGAAGCTGCCCTTGATTTTCTCAAGGAGAGATTGACCGTTGAGAGTGACATTGGATTTTTCGGCGTCGGCAAAGGGGTTGACATTGGCTTCGTAGTGAAGGTAGCCGATATCATCCTGTTCGATGACTTTTCCGTCAGCGGACATAAGACCGAGACCGTCCGATGTGACGCTCATTGCGCTCAATTCACCGATATCACCCTGGCGGTCAACAATGACATTGCTGCCGGGATCGATGGTGTTGAGCTTGTTCTGTCTTGCGGTAACGGCTGCGCCGAGAGCAATGTTGGCAGCCTCTTTGGAAACGACTGCTTCCTTGAGTTTGCCGAAAAAGCTTACCTTGACAGAAACAATGCCGAGATCGATCGCAACATCGAGCTTTTTCTGCTCGGTTGCTTTTTCATCGACAAGACCTGCTGCAACAGCAAGGGATTCACCGACCACGAAGTTGGTGACAGCCTTGTCTGCATCAAATTTGCCGACGAGGACATTCCAATCGTAGCAAGCCTGAACGACTTCATAATTCGGATCGGCTGAGTCGATGTCGTAATTATGGCCGTCGTCTGTCTTGTAGGTCAGGTTGAACTGATCCGCTACGATTGCGTACCACTCTGCCTGGGTGTATGCGTCAGCCGGTTGAACCGCCGGTGCAATGCCCAGGAATGACAGAATTACTGTCAAGAGCAGTGCCAAGAACTTTTGCATAGAGATTCGCTCCTTTCATATATTCGCCATTAGTGAGATGCGCAACCTCACCAATAAGCAACTATAATTATAATACTTGTTGGTTAAGATTTCAAGAAAATCCGTTGCACGGCGATATTTTTGTAAACTGTGACGAATTTTGCCAAACTGTATTGGATAAAATCACGATGCTTTTTTGCGTAATTCGTCACGGTGTCTTACATAATGCAAGACAAAACGAGTGTTTCCTCCAGAATTTTTTGAGCGGATTCCGGTTCCCCCTGAACAGCGATGCAAAAGGCAGGGCGGCAAAATTCTTCCGCAAATTGTTCGGCGATTCCGCAATAGCTTCCCGGTGCAAAAGAGAGAGGCTCTGCGGCAAGCCCACTCGTTGAGCAAAGAACCTTCTGCATCATTTCCGCTTTCTGTTCCGGTGATTTCGGTGAAGATGCGGTAACGGTGCCGTTCCCATTCTTCAACACCATGATATGACGGAAGGAGCGGTGGCGGCACGCACGCAGGATCGCTCTGGTTTCCGGCTCGCTTTCGGGCACCTTTCCGGAAAAGAATAATGCTTTCCGGCTGCTGTCGAAGGACTGGAGCAGGTGCTTTCGCTCGTACCATAGCGGCTTGTAGTTTTCGGACAAATTGACCTCGTGTGCATTGACGCATTGTCTGCTTTCCAAGCCGTCCGGATTGACGCAGGGCAGGATCATAACGCCCCGGTCACGGAAGACGGAGCCGATATGAATACCGGAAAGTGCCGTGTTTTCGGCATAGCTCCGGCACAGCTTTTCAAAAAAGTTTAGCAGGAGCTGCGGCGAGAGTGTGTCCCTTCCGTCAAATCCGCCGAGGAACAGCACCGGGTCATTCGGATTGCCGAGCCGAAGTGAGAACAGCGCCCGTCCGTTCCAGCTGCGTGATAATGCGGAAAAATCGGCGAACGGGAACGCTTCCCGGTATCGGTATACGGTTTGCCGAAGCTGTGTATAATCAAAAACAGCCGTACTTGATTTCATAAACTCGACCTCTTTTACAATTTCTCCCTATATTCTTATGCAAAAGCGGATAAAATAAACCACTGCGTGCAAAATAAAAGAAAAACATGAGGTGAGAAAAATGTGCGGAATTGTCGGTGTCAACGGCTGTACGGCGGCTGTGCCGTTTTTGCTGGACGGCTTGAAACACTTGGAGTACCGGGGGTATGATTCGGCTGGAATCGCATTGCTTGAAGCAGGAAAGATCCGAACTATAAAATGCCGGGGACGCGTAAATGCTCTGGTGCAAAGGGTGGAAAATCAACCGGAATTTCAAGGCTCGATCGGTATCGGTCACACCCGTTGGGCAACGAGAGGTGAACCGAGCGATGCCAATGCGCATCCGCATACCTGCGGGGAATTTTCAATCGTGCACAACGGCATTTTGGAAAATGAAACAGAATTGAGGGACAAATACCTGCGCTTGTGTCCGTTTTCAAGCGATACGGACAGCGAGGTCATTGCACAGCTTCTGCACCGCCTGTATAACGGAAATCCGCTGGAAACGGTTGCCGGGGCTGCAGATTTATTGCAGGGTTCTTTTGCGCTGGCTGTTTTGTGTGCCGATGCTCCCGATGCGCTCTTTTGCGTGCGCCGTTCAAGCCCGCTTTTGGTCGGAATCGGTGAATCGGGGAGCTTTGTTGCGTCGGATTTGTCGGCAATGCCGGAAACGCTGCAAACGCTTTATCGCATGGAGGATAATGAAATTGCGGTCGTGAAGCCGGACTCGGTTTCGTTTTTTGATTTTGCTTTACATCCGCTTGCCAAATTTTCCGAACCCTTTGACCCAAAGCAAACGGCGGTGCAGAGAGGCGATTTTGAGCACTTTATGCTCAAGGAAATTTTCGAGGTGCCTGCAGCGATCCGGCGAACGGTGCAGGAGGGCAGACTGACCCCCGAAGCGGATTTTGAAAAACCGGG
>JAZUJI010000202.1:0-9349 GCA_045642685.1 Acutalibacteraceae bacterium
ATGTTCTGTGGTATAATTGGTTTCGTCCATAGCGATGATTCCTTTCGAATTGTAGTCTGAGCAACTCAATTCTACCATAGAATCTTCACTATGGATTCTTTTTTTACTATTGCAACTTCATTTTACAATCTGCGAAAAACATATTTTCCTTTCCGAAAAGTTTTCAAATTGACAAAATTCATCGACTTCTGTATAATGAGAGGCAAATCAAATCAAAGAGAGATGAAAGTGATGTATAAAGTCGGCATTTGTGCACACTTCGGGTTCGGAAAAACCTTAATAAACGGGCAGACCGACAAAAGTCTGGCAGTCTGGAATGCCCTGAAACAGGAATACGGGGAAGACCGCATTGCCGTATTGGATACGCACGGCTGGAACAAACACCCGGCGGCAACGCTGCTCGGGTGCATGAATCTCATCAAGAACTGTGAAAATGTGATCATGATGCCGGCACGAAGAGGCGTAAAATTCTTTCCCCCTCTGTTTGAAATTCTGAACCGTGCAAAGCACCGCAGGCTTCACTACATCGTCATCGGCGGCTGGCTGACAGAATATTTGGAAGCCGCTCCCTCTCTTCGCAATTCCGTTGCCGGACTTGATGCCGTTTATGTCGAAAGCGATCAAATGAAAGAAGAGCTGACTGCGCTCGGGCTGACAAACGTTCTCTGTATGCCGAACTTTCGTAACGACTCCATTCTCTCACCCGATGAGCTGGTAACGCAGACCGCTCAGCCGCTCCGGCTCTGCACCTTTTCCCGCATTGAAAAAGAAAAAGGAATTGAGGATGCCATTGAAGTGGTGCGCAGCATCAACCGAAAAGCCGGAAGAACCGTTTACACGCTGGATATTTACGGTGTCCCCGAAAAAGAATATGAAAAACGGTTTGAAGAAATCGTCTGCGGCTTCGAGCCTTACCTGTCATTCAAGGGCTTTATCAAGGGCGAGGAAAACCGAAAAGAGATTTTGAAAAATTACTTTGCCATGCTGTTCCCGACCTACTACCGGGGAGAAGGCTTTGCCGGAGCAATTCTCGATGCTTTTTCGGTCGGTCTTCCGGTGATCGCAACCGACTGGCGATACAACCCCGAAGTGATTCGAAATGGTGTGGACGGGTTTTTGTACCCGACCTATGACAACCGCCGTCTGGAAGAAATTTTAACCGGGCTTGCCGAAAACCCGGACAAGCTCAATGCACTTAAAGCCAACTGTCTGGAGCGTGCAGCCCACTACGAAGCATCCCATGTGATCCGGGTTTTGACCGACAGAATGGATGAGAAGAAAAAGGCTGAGCATGAGGCGGTGAATGTATGACACCGAAGAAACTGCTGTGCTGCATGAGCAGCATGGACACCGGCGGAGCGGAAACCTTTCTGATGAAGCAATACCGCTGCTTTGACCGAACAAAATATCAGATGGATTTTTGCGTAAATGTCTTTGAGCGTGGTTACTATGACGATGAAATCGAAGCCCTCGGCGGAACGATTTACCGGATTCCGCCGAAATCAAAGGATTTTTTCGGCTCACTCAACACATTGAAAGCGATCGTGAAAACAAACGGCTATGAATCGGTTCTGGTTTCCTCCGTCAAGCCCGGCACCGTGCTGGAGCTGATCGCCGCCGGACAAGGCGGAGCCAAACGGTTGATTTACCGTTCCAGCAATTCTTCCGTTGACGGCGGAACAAAGCAGAAAATTCTGCACGCAACACTCGGCAGGCTGGCGCATATTGTGCCGGATGTCAAAATCGCACCGTCGGTTCCCGCCGCAGAATACTGCTTCGGAAAAAACTGTATCCGAAAAGGCAAAGCACAGCTTCTGCACAACGGCATCGACCCGAATGTTTACTGCTATTCGCCCGAAGAACGCAGCCGGGTTCGAGCCGAATGGAATGTATCAGAGGACTGCCTTGTTTTGGGTCATGTCGGGCGATTTTCCAAAGCGAAAAACCACAGCTTTTTGCTGGATGTATTCGCCGGGGTCTGTAAGCAAAAAAAAGAAAGCTGTCTGGTGCTTGTCGGACAGGGTGAACTGGAAAATGAAATCAAAGAGAAAGCCCGGCAGCTCGGTATTCTTGAGCGGATCCGCTTCACCGGCGTGCGCCCGGATATTCCCGCTTTGCTCAGCGGAATGGATCGGTTCGTCTTTCCCTCGTTCTATGAGGGGATGCCGAACACCGTCATTGAAGCGCAGGCTCTTTCTCTGCCCTGCTTCGTGTCAGACCGTGTGACCGCCGATGCCGCTATTACCGACCTCGTGCGGTTTTTGCCGATCGATGACCCGGAGCTGTGGGCAAATGCGATCTTGACCTGTCCCCCTGCCGAACGAAAGAGCATGGAACAGGAAATCACCGCAAAAGGCTACGATGTTCAAAGTGTCAACCGTTTGTTTACAAATCTCTGCTTCGGAGAATAAAAATTCGGGTCTGCCGCACACAAAGCGCAGACCCTTTTTTGAAAAGCGATTGACTTTTGTCCTGTTTCCCTATACCATAGAACCAATATGAAATTCGGAGGATTCGTAAAGTATGGCACAACTGAAAATGTATCGGCTTGCATCGACCCCGTTCACGGAACTAACTTTGCCCGAAGGTTATTCGTTTTCGCTCTACAAGGAAGAAAGCGATGGTATGGCTTGGGTCGAGTGCTGCAAAAACGGTTTAGTCGGCGATGACGCAACCTTTGAAAACTTTCGCAGCTCTATTTTGGAACACGATTTTACCGTTGCGGAAAAGGACTGCTTTTTTCTGGATTACAATGGGGAACACATCGGCACGATCACAGCCGTTTATCACCCCGATCGCAACTGCGGCGAAGTCCATATGGTCGGCATGAAGACCGAACACCGTGGCAAGGGCTTAAGCAAATATATGAACAACATCGCCGTCAAGCGGCTGCTGGCAGACGGCGTGGATTATATTTACCTGACCACGGACGAATGGCGCAAAGGTGCCGTAAAAAGCTATCTGCAGGCCGGATTTCAGCCGGTCAATTACGATGAGGGAATGATTCCCCGCTGGGAAGCGGTTTTAGCGGAATACGGCATTGACGAATGTGATATGCTCAACGAAGATACCACATTTTTCTGCACCCTTCACAAAGCAGAATAAAATCTATTGACTTATTCTGCAAAGCAGTGATAAAATCAAAGCCAATATTACCTGGAGGAATACGAATATGGAAAGACAGTTGCAGCTTACCTACGGAATGGTCGGCGGAGGTCCGGGCGCATTCATCGGTGACCCGCATCGCCGCTCGATCGCACTGGACGGAGAAGCAAAGCTCGTTGCCGGCTGTTTCTCAAACGACGGCGAAAAGACCGCCATTATGGCGGATGTGCTCGACATTGAAATCGACCGCTGCTATGCCGGTTATAAATATATGGCAAAAGCAGAAGCTGCCAGAGAAGACGGCATTGACTTTGTTGTCGTTGTTACGCCGAACTCCACCCACTACGAAATCTGCAAAACCTTTTTGGAATACGGCATCAATGTCGTTTGCGACAAGCCGCTTGCCGTTACTTATGAGCAGGCCGCAGAGCTTTGCCGGATCGCCAAAGAAAAAGGGCTGCTCTTCATGGTTACATACACCTATATGGGTTATGTTACATCCAAGTTTGCACGGGATGTTATCAAAAACGGTGAAATCGGCGATGTGAGAATGGTGATGGCGGAATATCCGCAGGGCTGGCTCGCCTTTGAAAATGATGACGGCGGCAAACAGGGCATCTGGCGCTGCAACCCGTCCACTTCGGGCGGCGTGAACTGCCTCGGTGACCTCGGCACCCATGTTGAAAATGCGGTTGCAACCTTTACCGGGCTTAAAATCAAACGGGTGCTTGCCAAAATGGATACGGTCGTACCCGGCCGTGTGCTGGATGACAACGACTGTGTCATGGTCGAGTTTGACAACGGTGCCAGCGGTATGTTCTGGTCAAGCCAGATCGCCGTCGGCTACGACAACGATTTAAGGGTTCGGGTTTACGGCAGCAGCGGTACGCTTGAATGGTTCCAGAGGACACCCGATATTATCAAAATAATCGACTCCGATAACACGGTTCGTGAAATTCACAGAGGTCACAGCACCATAACGGATACCGCTTCCCGATACAACCGTCTGCCCTCAGGTCACCCCGAAGGCTGGATGTGCGCCATGAGCAACCTTTACAGAAGTTATATTGAATGTGTGCTGGCGAAAAAACGGGGAACATTTACACAGGATATGATCGATTTCCCGACCGTTGAGCAGGGTGCGGACGGGCTCGCCTTCGTGGAGGCCTGCCTTGAGAGCAACAAAAAAGGCAATGTCTGGGTCGAAATCAAAAAATAAAATTCGAAGCCCGATTTTCAAATAAAAAAGGCAAACGGACAAAAGGTGTGTAAGTCGAATTACGGCTTATACGCCTTTTATATTTTTTGCAAAAGCAACGGCAGTACCGCACTTTGAAACAAAAATGTCGGCTCTGCGTACCGAATGATTGAACAAATCCGACGGCTTATGGTATAATACATCTGCGGATCCCGGTTTATCTGCCACGGCGCAGCAACACAAAACAGACCTTACCGGGACGGAGGTGTTTGCCTTGAAAAAAATTGCAATCGGTATCTTTACCGCATTTCTGATTCTTTCCGTTTGCACGGGCTTTGCGGTGAGGTTTGCAAACGACAAAATATATGCTCTGCTATATCCGTACGAAGAAAAAACCTTTGACGAAAACGATCCCGGTGTAATATCGCTTAAAAACGGTGACTTTTTTGCCTTGGGAACCTACAGCGGGGAAAGACTTGTGTGGGAATGCGTTTTGGGCGATCGCGCACAGTGTGAAAGAATCATTGAATTTCGGGAATACGATAACGAAAATTCTGACTGGAGCACTTCGGAGCTGCGGGAATGGTTAAATTCAGAGAACGGATTTTTCGGGGAAGCAGCGCTGAACCGTGAGCTTCTGAACGGAGAAATATTCGTATTATCAAAAAACGAGCTCGAAAAAATCGGAAGTATCACAAAGCAGCCGTCTTTATCAGCCATCCGAAATTCAAAGTCCGGTTATTTATTCATCCGTAAAAATTGTTGGTACTGGACTTCTTCGCCGATCAGCACAAATTCACAAAGTGTTGCGGCAGTAACACAAAACGGCGGCTTCTATAAGACTCTGCCGACCGATAGATTAACAGGTGTTTGCCCTGCGTTCACGCTGAAAAGCACCACCGTTCACATTTTGGGCGGTGACGGTTCAAGACAAAAACCTTATGTAATAGGAGGATGATATGACACGGTTCACAAATAAAAAGAACATACCATTATTTGTTTTTTCGGGAATAATAATTGCATTTTTCCTGTTCTTTTCAAAAATTATTTTGAAAAGTGATGACGGCCATTTTATCGGAATTTTGAGTGAAAAAGGGTTCGATCTTTTTGAATGGCTGAAATACCGGTATGAAAATATTTCCGGCAGAACGGTTTGTGAATTTCTGACCATGGTGTTTTTTTCAGTAAACCCGCTATTCAGCAAATTATTCTTTTCGCTTCTTTGGATCGTATTTGTCTATCTGCTGCAAAAAATCGTATCGGCCTACGGACAGGATTCGTGTGAAGAAAAAGTGTTTATTTGCTGTCTTCCTTTTTCCGTTTTAATTACCTGCCTTAATTCGGGTGCGATCTGGTTTTCGGGCGGATTCACATACTTTGTGCCGTGTGTTTTTATGGTGATCGCCTTATCTCCCCCGGTTTTTGAAATTCTCAATATCGAGTATAAAAAGATAATACTCGTTCCCGCTTCCGTTGTTTGCGCCTTTATGTCCAGCTCCCAGGAACAGGCTGCCGCACTGACGGCAACATTCTCCGTGATACTGATCGGGATATTGATAATAAGCAAAAAGATAAAATTTTATCATTTTCTGCCGCTGCTTTCTTCGGCGGTTGAAACATATTGCCTTTTTTCGGCTCCCGGAATAGGAAAAAGAGCCGAAATGGAAGCGGTTTCTTTTGAGAGATTCAATGCAATGGATCTCTTTGACAAGCTGTTATGCGGATTTTCCAATTATTTTGCCTTCCAGTTTTTATTATCACTTTTTGTTTCCGGGCTGTTTGTATTCCTTTTGGCAGGTACGCTGAAAAGAATATACGGAGCAAATAATAAAACCGGTTTTTGTGTGGTCGCTTTGTGGGGAACCGTATGCATGGTTCTGAATGGGATCTACACCGTAATAAACCGCACCGTTCCCGATAAAGGGCTGGAAAAATCATTTAAGCTCGGCAGTCTGACCGGCTCAGACAAAATCATCATGTTTGCCGGAGTGCTGTTTATCCTTTGCCTGATCGCCGTGATCATTCTGATCACCGTAAAGGAATTCAAAACAGGTTTTGCGGTTTTGCTCTGTTTTGGTGCGGGAATTTGCAGCGGCGTAATGCTCGGATTCAGTTCATCCGTATATGCGTCAGGGCAAAGAGTTTTCTTCTTCTCTGAAATATTGATGCTGATCGCCTGCGCCATTTTATTTGCGAGGCTTGAAAACGCCAAAACGAAACGCATTGTTTCAAAGGTCGTTTTCGCCTTTGCTTTAACAATGTTTCTTACCGACTGCTTCTCATTTACTTTCATGGAAACGCCGTTTATGGGGTAAATATGAGCTGATCGGGTTCAAAGCAAAACGATATTGGTATAGGAAGTGAAAATAGGATGAATGAATTATCCGAAATTTTCAAAGCCGCCCGTGACGGCGAGTGCATCACACTGGAAAACAAAACATACGAGGTCGCACCGGAGGACAGTTTCCATATAAAAGAGTTATTTTTCAGCAATACAGCCAAGCAGGCAGAAAACCCCGACGGGGAACGGTTCTGCGCAATTTACCTCGATGAAAAAAGCGACATCACCGTTGACGGGAACGGTGCCATTGTAATGATCCACGGAAAAATGACACCGTTCATTTTCTGCAAATGCCGAAACATTGTTTTGAAAAATATTTGCTTTGACCATTACCGCCCGACGATGAGCGAATTCACGGTAACCGACAGTGCCCCGGGAACTGCCGAAATACGGATCCCTGACGAATACCGTTACAGAACAGACGGCAATATGCTTTACTGGTGCAGCGAAGATAATAAAAGTAATGAGCCATACTGGGAAATACCGTATAAAGGCAAAGGTGTTCTCACCAATGCATTTGACCCGTCAACGGAAGTGATCGACGATATGATATGCGGTGACGGTGACTCGTGGCACGGATTCCCCGATATTGCAGAGCTGACCGAAATCGGCAAAGGTGTTTTGCGGCTGAGTTTTCGTGACCGAACCCGCTGTATACCGGCCGGCACCGTAGCCCAGACCCGTTCCATAAAGCGTGTTCAGACAGGCGGTGCCATTGACCGCTGTGACGGGATCACGCTTGAAAAACTGAGGATCATGTCGATGAACTGCTTCGGGATCCTTGCGCAAAACAGTCGGAATATTCTTTATAAAGAGCTTGACTGCACGCCGAAAGAAGGCCGGACGATCGTATCCGACGCCGATTTCTTTCACTTTTCCGGCTGCTCCGGGGCGGTAAAAATCACAAATTGCAAAGCCAAGGGTGCGCACGATGACATCATCAATCTTCACGGCACACATCTCAGGATCATACAGCTTGACCGAAAAAGCAATTCTGTCCTTGTGCGATACAGTCACCCCGAATCCTGGGGCTTTGAAGCCTATGAAGCCGGTGACAAAATCGAATATGTGTGCGGAAATACGCTTCTGCCATTTGGGGAAGCCACGGTACTTTCGGCAGAAACGATCAATGCGGTCGATGTTTTGATCAAAGTCGATAATCTTCCCGGCAGAGAGCCTGCGGAAAATGATGTTATCGAGAATGTTTCCCGCACCGCTTCACTTACGGTTGAAAACAATGTGTTTGAATGTATCCCGTCCAGAGCCATTCTCTGCACAACAAGAAAAGATGTTGTTATCCGAAACAATACCTTCCGGAATATGGGCGCAGCGGCTCTTTGCGTTGCCGATGATGCAAACTTTTGGTTTGAATCCGGCAGAAGCGGAAATATTACTTTTGAAAACAACACGGTCATAAACTGCGCTGCAAGGTATTCCGCCTGCGGCGATGATGTAATACGGTATGAACCGGTAGTCATGGATAAAGCTTCTGTAACGCCCGTGCATAAGAAACTGATTCTGAAAAACAACCGCTTTATCCGCAGCACGAACCGAAATTACCGTATCGAGCTGAATTACCTCGGTGAGGCCGTTATGGAGAACAATAATTCGAATGTGAAATTAGAAATCATGACAAACCCCTGAAGAATCGAAACGGCAGTGCCTCTGCGCCGCTCGTCCTTCAAGTCCCTTTGGTCGGAGTAATCATAAGGGATTTATTAAAATTCCATTTTTCGACAGCGGACATACATTATAATTCACACATTCGGCAAACTTACATATCAAACACTAAATCTATTGAAAAACAATTGACAAAAAATGACTTTTGTATTATCATGAAAGAAAAAACATGGAGGAGTCTGTGATGAAAAGAAAAGTAATCAGTGTATGTATAATCATTGCCGTTGTTATGTCTCTGATTCCCTTCGGCACTGTTATCAGTTATGCTGAAGATGGATTGAAAAGCAGTGAAAATGGCTTGATTTTGTCGAGCGGTACTTATTCTGTTAATCAGAATATTACTGTAACCAATTCAACTGTCGGCGGAAGCGGTATAACCATTGAGCCGAACAGCACGGTTAACATTTATATCCCTGAAGGTGTTACATTGACTGCAAAAGGTGCCGACGGAAAAGGTGCGACAGGCGGCGGTGCAGGTATTTGGATACCTTCATCATCAACGCTTAATGTTTACGGCGGCGGCGCTGTTTCTGCTTTCGGAGGCAATGCAGGCAACGGAGTTAACGGCGGAAACGGCGGAACATATCCCGAAAGGTTATTTGAATACATAAAGATGATGTTCAGCTGGATTGTAAACGGTACAATAACAATTAACAGTACCGGCGGTGAAGGCGGTGCCGGCGGCGGCGGTGCCGGTGCAGGTATCGGAACCCCCGGTGCAAACGGTCCTGAGGGCGGTCTCGGCGGCTTTACTGCGTCATATAGGCATAGTGTAGACGGAAAATATGTTACTGAAGAAATAAGTGATATTGACGGAAAATCAGGTGAAGATGCCGTTTCAGCAGACAGAATGGGTACTCTCGTTTCTACCGATATTACATTCAAAGCAACCGGCGGTGCCGGCGGTGCCGGCGGCGAAGGCGGCGAAGCAAGTAATTTCAATATTATAATTTATTCTTCTGTAGGTGCCGGCGGCGGGGCCGGCGGCGGCGGGTATGCTGCACGGCCAAACCGAACCGGCGGAG